>MFRH01000048.1:10770-20943 GCA_001783275.1 Candidatus Margulisbacteria bacterium GWF2_35_9 | reverse complement strand
GTCGGATATAACAGTCAGGAATCTCAACTGAAACGAGGCGTGGACATTATTGTCGCATGTCCCGGAAGACTGCTTGATCACTTGCAATCGGGTAAAGTAGATTTATACATGCTCGATACTCTGGTTTTGGATGAAGCTGACCACATGTTCGACATGGGGTTTTTACCAACTATTCGAAAAATACTCAAGCACGCTCACAGAAGAAAGCAAACATTGTTATTTTCAGCAACAATGCCAAAAGATATTTTGTCACTTGCAAATGAAACGCTCAGAAATCCAGTAAAAATTGAAATTAATGTGCTTGATAAACTAAGTACAATTAAACACATGCTATATCCAGTGCCACAACATTTAAAAACAGATTTATTATTTCAAATACTTAGAAGTACGGACACAAAATCAATATTAATCTTTACACGAACAAAGCACCGAGCCAAGAGTTTAGACCTGAAATTACAACGAAATGGGTATAAAGCAACGTCACTGCAAGGAAATTTAAGCCAAAACAGACGTCAAGAAGCCATCGATGGGTTTAGAAAAGGTGTTTATCAGATTATGGTTGCAACCGATATCGCAGCCCGAGGAATTGATATCTCTTTAGTATCTCATGTAATCAATTATGACATACCTGATACACCAGATACGTATACTCACAGAATCGGAAGAACAGGTAGAGCGGAACGTTCGGGAGACGCTTTTACATTTGTTTCCCAAGAAGATGAATCTCAAGTGACTCTCATCGAGCGAAAACTAGGTGAAAAGATAGAGCGCTGTAAAATAGAAGGGTTTAATTATAAGAAGTCCAATCAAGTAAATGAGTTTGCACGACCTCCATTTAAAAAGCAGACATCAACACATAAAAAGGTCGTAAATTATCAGAAATAAAAAGGAGTAACATGTTTTCATACTCAATAGACGGTTTTAAATTTACTAAATATAACTTTGCAACAAAGTTTAAAGCCATTGTTCAAGCAATTTTAGATCATCATTTAAAAGTAGATGATAGTGTTTTTATCTTTGAAAAAGACGGATTTAGACAAAAATTTTTGATTACACCCAAACAAATTATTTTAGCTGAAAAAAAACAAGTCCTTTTTAATGAAAGACAGAAAGAAAGAGATATAGAAGAATAAGTACTTAAACAGCTTGAAGCATGATACCGTATGATCCTGAAATTTTCACACAAACTATACCCAGTTTAAAATGATACAAGAAATAAATGCAAAAAGTATTCTAACTCACATAAAACAACCGGATGATTGGTTCGGGTTAAAGTACAATATGAACCTATACCGCGGATGTCAGCATGGCTGCATTTATTGCGATTCCAGAAGTAAATGCTACAAGATAGATAAGTTTGATGAAGATATTATTGTAAAGTTTAATGCCCCTGAATTATTAAAAAACGAACTTCCTCGTAAGCGCACAAAAGGTACTATCGGAACAGGAAGCATGAATGATCCCTATATGCCGATTGAAGCTGAATTAAAGTTGATGGAGCGTTCACTTGAGATAATTGCCGAGAATAGATTTCCCATCCATATTTTAACAAAAAGCGATTTAGTATTAAGAGATATCAAGTTAATCCAGAAGATTAATCTTGTTTTTGCAGCAGTCAGTTTTTCAATCACCACTGCTGATGATCTTCTAGGCAAAAAAATTGAACCACGAGCTACACTAGTTTCCAAAAGAATCAGGGCACTTGATATGCTTGCGGCATATGGAATTACAACTGGACTTTATCTTATGCCAGTACTTCCATTTATTGAAGATAATATAGAAAATATTACTAAAATCATTAAACTAGCGAATGCCTGTGGTGTTAAATTTATCGTTCCCGCATTTGGTATGACACTTAGAGATTATCAGCGTGATTATTACTATAAAAAACTCGATACTTTATTTCCAGGTCTTAAAGAAAGATATCAGTCAACTTACAACGAACAGTATAGTTGTGAGTCATTACTGAAAACAGATTTAGAAAAAGCCTTTTATGATCTCTGTGGTGAGTATGGCATTGCCACAAAAGTTATCATATATAACCCTCATGACAATACACAACTGAATTTATTCTAATTATTCCTGTAATTCTTTAGGGAACATACGTATTAAATAAACGACGTCGTTTTTTATATCTTCTTCGTCATTTGTTACCGGGTTATTTAATAAGTTACTTAAATAAATTAAAACAGGTAAAAATCGATAACGATTCTGTTCATCCCAAAGATGTACTATTTGATCCAAAACATATCTACATTTTGATATATTTTCTCGTGTTAACTCTGATTTTAATAAATTAATAGCATGGTCAACACGATTATTATCCATTAAATCATTTAATGCAGTGTGAATAGATTGCAATATAAACGATCTTTTTTTCTTTTCAAATTCATTCCTGACAATTGAGATGTATCTTCTACATGGAATAGATAAGGATCCAATGCCATTTAATATATCTTGAAAAAAAGGCTCAGAGGATTCGTTTATATAAAAACTAATTTGTTTAACCATTTCTAACAAATAATCATCGGCCTTAACACTACCAAAATTTTCTAGAGCTCTTTTAACTCTTGCCATATTTTTTTCTAAATTATTATTTAATGCAACATCTTTTATTGCTTGTCTAACCATAATATTATAAGCGACACGTCCAATTTCATTTGTTACTGAATATTTATTGTAAAAGAATTTTAGGATGCTTAAAAACCGGCTAAAATTTTGGTTATTAATAAATAGTTCAATTTCCTGCATAAGCGCTTCTTCTTGATGGATATTAAATCTGTTTGAAGTTAAAAGAACATATAAATTTAAAGCAGGTTGACCAGTAATATTCGGTGTCGCAAGTAATCTGACGCTTTGATAAATAGCTGATGCTATTCCAGAATATGCTGGTTCAATTGCTGTTTTAGATTCATTTTGAGATAGTACTTTATTTAACATAGTTGCTCCTTTTTAGTTTACTCATACTATTATCGAATAAAAGGAGGTTCTGTCCCAATTATCTAAAAAAAATTACTTTTAGATAATTGGGACTATCCTATTTATCAAAAAAAGTTTTATATAAATTATTAAACACTGTATGATCGTAGTCCTCTCGAACTGAAACGGATTCAACATCATAAAGTTTCTCAAGCTGCTTAACTATTTGACTTAACCGTTCGTCATTATTTACGAGTAAATACATCCTACTCTTTGTTCCATCTCCAATTTGGCTGCATAAAATTGCTTCCATGTTAAATGCTCGTCGAGAGAATAAGCCGGTGATATGAGACATTACACCGGGATGATTCGCAACGGTTAGTTCTAGTATTGTGTTTGCTTTATTTATCATTTTTTTCTCCTTCATACATTTCATGATTACCAGCACCGGGTGGAACAATAGGCAAAACGTTATTAATATCTTTAATCATAATCTCAACAACATAAGGTCCACAAAATGAAATAGCTTCTTTAAGTGCAATATCGAGCTCGCTTGCTTGGTTAACTCTAAAACTTTTTACACCAAATCCTTTGCTAATTGCAGCAAAATCTGGATTTGTAGTAAATATCGAGGCAGAATAGCGACTATTGAAGAAGTGCTCTTGTTGCTGCCTAACGAGTCCGAGTTGGCCATTATTAAAAATAATAATGCATACATTTGACTGAAGGTCTGCAAGTGTTGCAAGTTCTTGTATATTCATTAAAATCGACCCATCACCACTAAAACAAATGATTTTATTATGTGGATTCTCAATAGCTGCTCCAATAGCAGTCGGCAAACCAAACCCCATCGTTCCAAGTCCAGCAGATGTTAGAAAACTTTTTGGCATTTTAAAGGGGTAAGCCTGAGCAACCCACATTTGATGTTGACCAACATCGGTTGTTATATAACTGTCTTCAGGAGTAAGCTTTGCAACTTGCTTAATAATGTTAATGGGATGCAATTTATCTTCAACAGCCGGCATGACAAGGGGATATTTCGTTTTAAGATCTTGTATTGTGGAAACCCATGCGTTACGATCAACGTCAATTGACTCGTCTTCCATCAGACTTAAAAAATCAGTGATACAGGCCCTAATAGATAAACTCTCGGGTATAATTTTTTCTATTTCGGAATGATCGATATCTATATGAATTATTTTAGCCCCTGGACAAAATTTACTTAGATTTCCAGTTGAGCGATCCCCAAAACGTACACCCATTGCAATAAGTAAATCGGTCTCGGCTAGTATCATATTTGTATACTTAGCACCGTGCATGCCAATCATCCCAAGATATAAATCATCATCTGTTGGCATACAGCCAATTCCCATTAAACTTGTGGCAACAGGTATGTGCTTAGACCG
This sequence comes from Candidatus Margulisbacteria bacterium GWF2_35_9, assembly GCA_001783275.1. Taxonomy (GTDB): domain Bacteria; phylum Margulisbacteria; class Riflemargulisbacteria; order GWF2-35-9; family GWF2-35-9; genus GWF2-35-9. The sequence continues at coordinate 16,618 of MFRH01000048.1, read as the reverse complement.
AGCAAATGTCTGCAATAATTCACTTGCGTTTGATTGGATTATGCCTCCACCAGCAAATATTAGAGGACGCTTCGACTTTTTTAACATCTCCTTAAACTGAGAAATGTCAGATTGATTTATTTCAAATCTTGTTTTTTTTCTTGGCTTTCGTTTAGGAAGAGATTTAATTTCTATGGTTTGGTTTTGAATATCCTTTGGGATATCTATTAAAACGGGACCTGGCCGTCCTTCTAAGGCTATTCTGAAAGCTTCTGGAATTACCCATAAGAGTTCTTCGATATTACGAATGAGAAAATTATGCTTCGTAATGGGGATAGACATCCCATAGGTATCAACTTCCTGAAAAGCATCGGTTCCAATATAAGTGGATGGAACTTGTCCTGTTATCGCAATAATAGGAACTGAATCTAGTTTTGCGTCAGCAATCGCTGTGAGCAAATTAGTTGCTCCCGGTCCGGATGTTGCCATACATACTGCTGGTTTGCCACTTGATCTGGTCATCCCATGAGCAATGAATCCAGCTCCCTGTTCGTGTCGTGTAAGGATGTGTTTAATATTGCTCTTATATAGCGCATCGTAAATGGGTAGATTTGATCCACCGGGTATTCCCGCCAATTCTTTGATTCCTTCCTCCTCCAATAGTTTAATCAGTAATTCTGCTCCGTTGTATTTCATTTCTTCCTCCTTTTATTTTCTCAAGATAAAAAAAAAGCCCCTTCCGGTTGGACCAGAAGGGGCTTTTTGATTTCTCGGAGTTAAGCTTTACCCTATGGTGCAACCATAATGCAATGAATATTTGTAGAGACGACCACGACGACGACTTTTTTAAATGAATTCATTGACTGTGTTGCATTCATAGTTAATTTCCTTTTTTTAGTATTTGTTTTATATTACTATTTTTTTAATATTAGTCAAGCTTATAAATATTATCGGTTCATATTATTGGAAATTTCATAAATAATACAAGTCTTCCTAACATTAGCCATTTATAGGAATCATTTTATATATTACAATATAGCCTAATAATAACGGAGGTAATCAACAATGGCTGATGAAATTAATAAAATAATCTACTCGATGTATAAGGTATGCAAATTTTACAATAAGAAACCCATTATAAAAGACATTTCTCTATCATACTTTTATGGTGCGAAGATTGGGGTTTTGGGTCTGAACGGTTCAGGGAAAAGTACACTTTTAAAAATATTAGCTGGTATTGATCAGGACTTTCAAGGTGAAATTAATATTGCCAAGGGATACACTGTTGGATTTTTGGAACAGGAACCCCAATTGGATCAAAGCAAAACGGTTAAAGAAATAGTCGAAGAAGGAATGCAGGATTTAGTTGACTTGATGAAAGAATATGAGTCCATTAATGAAAAATTTGGTGAATCCATGAGTGATGATGAAATGGATAAATTGTTAGCTAGACAAGGTGAAGTACAGGAAAAACTAGACCATTTAGATGCATGGGACCTAGATTCTCGACTCGAAATGGCGATGGATGCCCTTAGATGTCCAGAAGGGGACACACCCATAAAGATTTTATCCGGTGGAGAATTAAGACGTGTTGCATTATGTCGATTACTACTGCAAAAGCCCGATATATTATTACTAGACGAGCCAACGAACCACCTGGATGCTGAAACTGTCAGCTGGCTAGAACAACATTTGCAGAGATATGAAGGAACAGTTATTGCAGTCACTCACGATCGATATTTCTTAGATAATGTTGCGGGATGGATACTAGAACTAGATCGCGGAGAAGGAATACCATGGAAAGGCAATTATTCATCATGGTTAGACCAAAAACAGCAACGACTGAAAAGCGAGGAAAAAACAGAAAGCGAACGACAGAAAACACTTCAGAGAGAATTGGAATGGATTCGTATGACACCCAAAGCCAGACAGACAAAATCGAAGGCGCATATTAAGTCCTATGAAACCTTACTGGCCGAGTCTACAGATAAAAAAGTAAAAGAGTTGGAGATTTTTATCCCAGCAGGACCGCGTTTAGGCGATATTGCCATTAATGTTCAAGATCTTAAAAAATCCTATGGCGACCGACTCTTAATCGAAGGATTATCATTTGAAATGCCACCAGGAGCAATTGTCGGGATAATCGGCCCCAACGGCGCCGGAAAAACAACTCTGTTTAGAATGATTTGCGATGAAGAAAAACCTGACTCAGGAAAAATTATCAAAGGCGAAACCGTCAAAATAGCCTATGTAAAATAATCTAGGGATACACTTGATCCAGAGAAATCCATATGGGAAGTGATCTCCGAAGGACAGGACATTATTAATCTTGGTAATCGTGAAATAAATTCCAGAGCTTATACATCTCGCTTTAACTTCTCAGGAACTGATCAGCAGAAAAAAGTATCCCTATTGTCTGGTGGAGAACGAAATCGCGTGCATTTAGCCCGATTACTAAAAGAAGGGGCCAATCTACTTTTGCTCGACGAACCAACAAATGATCTAGACGTTAATACCATTCGCGCCTTAGAAGATGCCATTATGAATTTTGCCGGTTGCGCACTGGTTATCAGTCACGATCGCTGGTTTTTAGACAGAATTTGTACGCATATTCTTGCATTTGAAGGAGACAGCAAAGCAGTGTGGTTTGAAGGTGGTTATACGGACTATGAAGCCAATCGCAAAGAGCGTCTGGGTGCCGATGCCGATCAACCACATCGTATTAAGTACAGACATCTCACACGGCAGTAAAACTTAGCGATGACGGAGAGAAACAAAACACACCCGCACAAAACGTCCTGGGAAAATAGTGCCCAGAAGTATCATAAAATTGTGGGTGAAGATGGGCATTATTACCACAAGGAAGTGATTTTACCTAAAACGCTGAATATGCTTCATCTTGAAAATACCTCATCTGTCCTCGATTTAGGTTGCGGTCAAGGAGTGTTTGCCAGAGCCATCCCAAAAGAATCTGCTTATTATGGAGTGGATATTTCTTCAACGCTCATCAGTAAAGCCAAAGAATTGACGCCGAACAAACACTCATTTTTTAAAATACAGGACATAAGCAAAGCATTTACCTTGCCTAAAACCGATTTTACTCACTGTGTCATTATCCTTGCCTTGCAAAACGTAGAATCTGTCGATGCCGTATTTTCAAATGCGTTTAACCATTTAGACACTGGCGGGAAATTTCTGATAGTCATCAACCATCCTGCGTTTCGTATTCCACGACAAAGCTCTTGGGGGATTGATGAAAAAAATAAAATGCAATATCGCAGGGTCAATAATTATATAAGTCCGCTCAAAATCCCGATTGATATGGCTCCCGGCAGCGCTGATAACAAAAAGCTAACTTGGTCGTTTCATTACCCGCTTTCTTATTATGCCAATGCACTTCGTTCACATGGATTCATCATTGAAACTATTGATGAATGGGTGTCAAATAAAGAAAGTAGCGGAAAACATGCCAAAATGGAAAATCGATCAAGAGATGAATTTCCTCTATTTATGGCCATACTCGCAGAAAAAAAATAGATTCAAAAGAATAAGCCATAACCCGTTTTCACTCTTTTTTTTCAAAAATATGTTTAACTCAAAATCACTTTGGGCATAATTTATATATAAAAATAAAGAAGGGGATCGTTTTGCTTATACAAAAAGAATCTCAGTTTTTTAATAAAATGATGCACATACTATTAAACAAGATGATAAATCGAGTGATTGTGCTTGAAGAACAACATCTGAAAATGGTATTTAACGGTGTTTTTCAGCTATTAAATATTCACGAGGTTCAATCAGCAAGTAATGATGTCTTGTGTACTGAAGCAAAACAACTATTAGAAAAATACTTTAACGTGCTAAATAAACAAAGTGATTCTTCAACAAAGAGTGTTTTCCAAAGAATTAATGAAAAGCTGCCTCTCCTTGAAGGATTCTTTAGTCGTTTAACAAAAAAAAATAAACTGAAAAGTGAAAAAGTGGAGCGTCTTTTTGCAAGTGAATCAATAAAAGCCATAGATACTAATTGTAGTATTGAATTAATTATCTCCATGGATTTAAAACGGGTACAGCTTCATGCGCTAAAAGAAAGTGCCGAAGGATACTCATTTTGTTCAGCCTTTAAAGAAGCCTATGGTCAATTTTTAGATACATATATAAAAGATGCACTTCACCTAATACCAATTTTAAACAACCTAGATGCAAGTGAAGAAGCGATCGTTATAAAACATAATTTAGATACACGAACAGATCGGTTTAGGGCCGATTTAAAAATTGAAGAAAAAATAATATAACAAAGGAGACATATTATGGGAGTATGGGATTCAATAACATCTGCCTTTTCAGGCACCACCGGAGGAGTCAGTTCTCGTTTTAAAGCAGGTGATAATGCAACTGAAATTGATGGTGTAAAAGTAAGTGCTGAGGCAGCCACTCTCCTAAGTAGTGCTGGTGTGGACATAAAAAATGCCGGTATTAAAGAATTAATAAAATCAGGTGCTAAAAGTGACTGGATTGGTAGCAATTCCGTACTAAGTTTAAATGAAGCGGAAGAAATGATTGCCTTACTTAGCAAAGAAACTCCAGAAAACAGAGAAACAAAAGGAATTTCAGAAAATCAGTTCTCCAGTGTTGCCAGTAAAACTGTGAAAAGTACCGATAACAAAATTGGTGCGGCCATTTTTGGAGCTTTTGCTGTCTTAGCTGTCGCTCTCGGCGCTCCATTAATTATGCCCGTTATATATGCTGCGTTTGCTGTTACGGCATATAATAGTGAACCCAGTACTGCCGAAGCTAAAGAAGCTGAATCAGGTGGAACTAATCCACCAGCAACACCAGGAAACACAAAAGTCGCTGGCGAAAATGGTCAAGAAACACTATCACCCCCACCTATTGTAGAAGAGGATTTGCCAAATCAACCCGTTGGACAAGATAGCAAGGAAAACTCAACAACAACTGGGAGGATATCTATACCAGATAATCGTGTGCCTAATACAGCATCAAAGCCTCCAGCGGAGGATATTGGTTCATCAGAATTTGGGAAAGATTTAACAATTTATGGATTTGATAATACTAATCCGACATACCTAGAATTAGCTGATTGGTTAAATGGCATTGAAAGTGCTGAAGATAAACTCAAGCTTCTAATAAATGGCTTATCCGACGAAGAACTAAAAAATTTAAAGGCCTTTATGGAAACGATGGGGCAGACTTATAAAAACTGCTTAATGTTAGTTGAAAAAGCACTAAAAGCGAAGGATGAACAACCAGAAAAAGTAACAGCAGATAAAGCAATAGCAGCCGTAAAAGACGTCAAATATTATCCCGCTCAAATAGTAGGTATATTAAATAAAGCCAAAGAAGAAGGCGTTTCTCTTGAAGATACTAACGCTGAATTAACCGAAAATGAGGCTGGATGGTATAGGCTTGAAGCTGGAAGTCATAGTTTAGCTGATCTTTTAGTAGCTGCGGAAAGCATTGTAGCTGAAGAAAAATCAGTAGCTTCAACAGAAAACAGAATAATTCCATCTAAAACAGGCGAACAAACAATAACTATAACTAAAGATGATAATACTAAAATGGAATCAATGGGATTAATGCTTTCAGATGAGGGAATAATTACTGGTGCACAAGTAGAAGGTGTAGCTAAAGATATCCCCTTGTTTGGAGATCTTAACAATAAAACGATAAAAATATCTCTTGATGATGATGGCAATATTCGTTTGGATATGACTGAACTTGATGTTGGGACATCATCAGCCGTTATTGATAGAAATACAAAAGAGTTTAAAATGATTCCAAATGATACTGCACCAAAATTAAAGGATGCCTCTGCCGGTACTGAAGGTCATAAATCTGAAACTAATCC
>MFRH01000048.1:0-10749 GCA_001783275.1 Candidatus Margulisbacteria bacterium GWF2_35_9 | reverse complement strand
TAAAGCCAATATGGCAACAGCAATATCGGCTTTAAATCTTGGAAATATTAAATTTGATCAAAATATGGATGTGAAAACTGGAACCCCAATAAACAGCGATGTAACTTTTAAGCATAACGGAAAAACAATAACAATTAAAGCATGTGCAAATGGAATAGTCTCCACTGCAGAAGAGTTGCAACAAAAAATTACCGATAAATTAAAAGAACAAGGAATAGCACTTGAAGAACCAATGACAAAATATCAACAATTATTGAGAAATGATAAACTAACCACTAACTTTCAAACAGCATTAGAAAGTCTCAAAAGTAAATACGAAGATTTTGAGGGAGATGCAGTAGGGAACCTTGAAAACAACAAAATAGCAATAACTTTTAACAAAAAAGATAGTGGAGGTTCCCTTGTTATAAATATAAATGCATTCGATGATAGCGGGCAGCCTTTATCTATGGAAAAAATGAGCGGTGAAATTATAGCTGAATTAAGTGGGCACGGTATATCACAAAAAACTAGTTAAACAGCAATTTTTTAATTATCTTCATGCCATTTTATGCTATACTTCCTCTTATCAAAAAGGGAGTATATTGACATAATACCAATAATATTGGTATTATTACCATCAATATTGGTATTGCAAACTCTTAGAGGCTCATAAAATGTTCGATTACTTATTTAACAATAAACACACCGAGATTATATTGTTTTTTATTTTAAAAAATGAATACTGCTACGCAAAGCAACTATCCGATATTTTTAATACCTCTGTTTATGGATTTCAAAAAACTTTATCTAAATTAGAAAAAGGTGGGCTTCTCGTCAGCATTCTTGAAGGGAACGTTCGTTACTACCAGCTGAACCCACGTTCACCGTTTATAAACGAGATTAAGAATATGTTTGAAAAAGCCTACAATTTTTTGCCAAAAGAATTACAAAATAATTATTTATTAAATACTAGAAAAAGACCTCGCAGACAAGGAAAACCAATTGCTTAAACAATTATCAACAATGAATATAGAGGAATTAGCCTCTTATATCTATGAATTTCTAAAAAATAAAGAGATTGAAGTTATTTTGGTTGGCGGTGCCTGTGTGTCTGTTTATTCAAAAAATGCCTATATTTCGGGTGATCTTGACTTAATCACCTATCATGAAGGTAAAAAAATAAAACAATTGTTATCTGAAATTGGATTTGAGTATACAAAATCCAGATATTTTATTCATAAGAATACAGAATTTATTGTAGAATTTGTTAATCCACCGATTTCTGTTGGTAATGAACCCGTTCACAATTTTGCAACCATTAAAACCTCCATTGGTGAAATAAAGCTATTAACTCCAACCGATACTGTGAAGGATCGTTTATCTGCCTATTACCATTGGAACGATGATCAGTCTCTGGAGCAAGCACTTCTTGTGATAAAAGAAGTACCAGTGGATATAAAAAATATTGAAGAATGGTCTGGTCGGGAAGGCTTTTCTGAGAAATATCAAATATTCTATAAAAAATATTTAAAAGGAATAAACTAATATGCCACAATCTGTTTTCGATTACAATTTTTCTGATTTTCAAGACGAATGCCTTAAGCTCGGTCTAAAAAAATACAAAGCCAAACAGGTTTTTGAGGCGCTTTATAAGCAAAAAATAGCTGATTTCAGTCTGATGACAGCGCTATCCAAAGACGAACGCAAACTAATGAACGAATCGTTTACCACATTCACATTAAAAAATATCACAGAACATATTGGCTCTGATACCATTAAGTATCGTGGAGAATTTGCTGATGATGTCGCTATCGAGTGGGTGCTGATTAAAGGCAGACAAAGAAACACAGTTTGCATCTCTACTCAGGCTGGTTGCGCTCTAGGTTGTTTTTTCTGCGCGACCGGAAGCAAGTACGGTTTCAAACGAGACCTCACCGCCGGAGAAATAGTGGAGCAACTAGTTTATGTAATGTCAAAAGGACATGACGTTAATAATGTTGTATATATGGGCATGGGAGAACCGCTTCTAAACTATGATAATGTCATTAAATCTATTCGAATACTGTCTGATAAAGACAGCGCCGATATTGGTATTCGCCGTTTTACAGTTTCAACTGCCGGGATCGTTCCGGGAATGGAAAAGCTGATAAAAGAAAAGCTCCAAATAAACCTCGCAATATCTCTTCATGCAGCGAATGATAAGCTGAGATCAAAACTGATGCCTATCAACAAAAAATACGCCATTAATGGGGTTTTAGATGCTGGCGAACAATACCGAAATGAAACAAGCCGACGAGTAACACTGGAATATATATTACTAAAAGGTGTCAATGATTCTAAAAACGATGCCTATGAACTGATTCAACTGATTTCCTATCGGGATTTTCATGTGAACTTGATTCCCTATAACGATACATGCTTAGATTTTGCCCCTTCAGAAAAATCTGTCGTGGATGCTTTTTATTCGATGCTTGTCGACGCTGGTATTAATGTTACCATCCGACACAGCAAAGGAAGCGATATTAAAGCAGCCTGCGGAATGCTAGCCAATGAGTCGCCAAATTAAAATTGCGTTTTTCGATATCGATGGAACACTTCACACAGGGCCATCCTCTTGGGAACTTGTGCATATTGCAAACGGAACTTGGGATACATTAGGGAATCGCTATCTCGAGGAATATTACGAGGGAAAAATCGATTTTGAAACTTTTGCTGAACTAGATGTTCAGTCTTGGAAAAATATGCGCGAAGATGTGTTTATTGAAACTATTAAACAGATCCCGTTATATCCCGAAGTCCCGTTTATATTTAATTATCTTCAGGAATTAGGGATAAAAATATACATCATTTCAAGCGGTCTTGCTCCTTTTGCCGAGTATTTATGCGAAGAATATAGCTTGGATGGATACGTCGCCAATGACATCTTAATAGAAAAAGGAAAGCTTACTGGCGAAATCGAATTGAATGTAAAGTATTATGAAAAAGGGGATATCGTTAAAGAAATCCTTGCAGCTCATGACTTGTCATCTAAACACGCATTTGCCATTGGCGATGGTGAAGGTGATGTCCCGATGTTTAACGAAGTTAAATACCCAGTATTTTTTTCTCCTAACAACAAAGTGTTAACGAACTACACGGGATTTTCTGCATCTACTTGGCAGGAAGTGTTTGCCTATATAAAAAATCTAAATTAACTCCATTGCTAAAGTTATTTAGCAATTTCTTATTGTCGGTGTTTTTTTTTCAAATAATTATTGAAATTTATTAAACCCTGAAACGATATATTCTTACTATGTATAACGAACTCGCAAAAAGCCAAGCTATTATATCTTTCATCGACACCAGTATTGCTGCTCTAAAAGAAGCTGGGGAATCAACTGGCAAAAAATTATATAAAGATTTAAGTTTGATTGGTATCACTCTTAAAGAAATATTAATCATTGAACAAGCTGACAAATTAGACCACCTTTTAGAAGTTGAATAGTCATATTCATATTTTCTGACTATAATAGAAACATACAAACACAATAAAGGATGGTTATCTATGCCCGACAAATTAACTCGTTTTGGAGTATCAATACCTGAAAATCTCATTAGCAAATATGATCAGCTAATAAGCAACAAGGGATACAAAAGCCGTTCAGAAGCCTTTAGAGACATCATTCGTAATGAATTGGCAGAACAGCACCAAGGTGACGATAAGAATATTTCATTTGGGACCCTCACCATCATCTATGACCACCACCATAGCAACGTGAGCGAAATGTTAATGAACGTACAACATGATTTTTTTTCGTCGATTATTTCAAATACTCATCTTCATGTCGACCATCATAATTGCCTTGAAGTTTTGATACTAAAAGATACAAATAGAAAAATAAGAGAAATCGCAGATCGTATAATTAGCATTAAAGGTGTTAAATACGGAAAACTGGTTTCAGCAGTTACGGGATCAGAATTCTCATAAATATAACAAAATGGCAAAAAAAATCAAAAAGAACAATGACAAAAAAAATTATAACAAAGAAATCAATCAATTACAGATTGAACTTGTAAAACTTCAAGAATGGATAAAAGAGAAACAGCTCAAGGTGATTGTTATTTTCGAAGGCAGAGACGCAGCCGGAAAAGGCGGGGTCATTAAACAAATTGCTCAGTGCCTAAATCCTCGCATATGCCGTATAGTGGCGCTTAGCACACCAACACCAAAAGAGAAAACCCAGTGGTATTTCCAACGATACATAAATGAGTTTCCCTCCGGCGGGGAAATGGTGCTTTTTGATCGCAGTTGGTATAACCGGGCGGGTGTCGAAAAAGTAATGGGGTTTTGCACCGATGATGAATACAACGACTTTAAAAATTCTTGTCCAGCATTTGAAAATATGCTGATTGATTCTGGAACCATATTAATTAAATACTGGTTTTCAGTGAGTGATGCAGAACAGGAAAAACGCTTTCAAGATCGCTTGGCAAATCCCATTAAAAGATGGAAACTGAGCCCTATGGATTTACAGTCTAGAAACAAATGGATAGAATACTCCATCGCAAAAGATGAGACGTTTATGTTCTCTGATACAGATAAATCCCCTTGGTTTGTTGTAAATGCCGACGACAAGAAAAAAGCCCGCCTAAATTGCATTAGCCATTTATTATCGATTATTCCTTACGAAGATCTGACACCCAAACCGATTGCACTTGAACCACGGAAAAAAGCACCCAAGGATTACAAACGTCCTCCATTCGATTCTCAGCGTTTTATTCCAGAGATATATTAAACATATATTTCTAATCTTCTTTTTTTCTTTTTTAAGAATTATTGGATGATATCTTCACTATTTTTATATTAAACGAATCAAATGTTTAAGAGATAGTTCTATCGGGTACATAAAGAAATATAAACAATAATACGGAGTCACTATGCAATTAAAAATGAAGGAACTCATTTATAAAATAAAATCGGTGATACTATCAGATAATATTCCAATCAGTAATACAGGCCGACAGGCAGAAATCTTACTAGAAATACAACGTGATATTGGATTAGCGTTATGTACATCATCTGATTTAAAATCAACCTTACGTAAAACACTAAAAATACTTAGTAACTTTAGTTTAATTAACTGTAGCGGTATCTTTTTAGTTGATATAGTAACTGGAGAACTTGAATTATTCGTTAAAAATCATTTATGTAGAAATTTATTAAAGGAAGCAACGCGTTATCATAAGGATTCAACCTGGGTTAAAAATGTAAACGAAGGACAGCCATTTTACCAAAATCTTAATGATATTTTAAACAATCAAAGATATATCAAAAGCAAATTAAAATCATTTGCCTGTATCCCCATTATAAATAATAAGCAGATAATCGGAGCGTTAAATATTGGATCACATAAATCGCCTGAAATTCCAGATTATCTTAAACCAGCACTTGAAACAATTGCAACACAAATTGGTAGTATTGTTTTGAAAAACAGAACGGAAGAACTGTCTTTGAGAAATGAACGATTCTATAAATTAATAACAGATAATACAAATGATATTATTGCAACTACGAGCTTTGATTTGATCCCAACATTTAATTATATAAGTCCAGCTGTAAAAAAAATATTAGGTTATGAGATCGAAGAGTTGATTGGTAAAGCCTGTCTTGATTTTGTGCACCCGGAAGATAGGCTAAAATTACTTCCGTTGTTAAATAAATATATAGTAGATAAAGCAAAAGGTCTTTTTATAAATGATACACATAATATTTCAGAAAATATTGAATATCAATTTAAACACAAATCAGGAGAGTGGCGATATTTAAATAGTACTGTAAATATAATAGAAAATAATAAGCTAGTATATGTATCGAGAGATATAACAGATCACATTGAAACCAATAAAAAAGTGATTGAATCCGAGAGAAAATACAAAAGCATTATTGATATGGCTCCCGTCGGGATATTAACCCTCGATTTGTCAGGCATTGTAACGGAAAGCAATCCAGCATTATCAAATATGACTGGGTGCCCAAAGAATGAACTCATTGGAAAGCACTTCACTCAATTACCCATAGCTATTTTAAGAAATGCTAAAGCATATATCGCCTTATTTAAAGATGCAATTAATGAGCTTGAAATTGATCCATTGGAAATTGAAATTCAACACCTTAATGGCTCAAACATTTGGACATGGATGCATGTTAATACATTAAAAGAAGAGACAACCGTGACTGGCGTTCAAGTTATGATGGTTGAAATCACTAAAACAAAAAAAATAATTGAGAAACTAATCGAAAGTGAAGAAAAATTTCATACAATTTTTGATAATGTGAATGATTCTCTGATTTTTTTGGATAAAAAAGGATGTATTCTGGATATTAACACAAAAATAACACAGTCCTTCGGATACAACAGAGAAGATATCCTTGGCAAAAATTTCCTTGAACTCAACTTTTTTTCACCAGAACAAACTTCCCTTTTTAAAAATAAATTTACAGATTTTGTTTTTAAGGATTTGCCCAGTACATTGAAGGAATTAACATTTTATACGATTGATCGAAAAGAAGTTCCAGTAGAAGCGAGTTCCAGTTTATTAAAAAAAGAGGGGGAAACCAAAGGTGTCATAATAGCCTTTAGAGAGATTAGTGAACGTAAAATTGCAGAACAAAAAATACTAAATAGTGAAAGAAAACATCGTTCATTTATAAATAATCTATCAATCGGTTTATATCAATGTACATTAGGAGCAGATCGGTATCCAACAATGGTAAATCCGTTTATTATTGAAATGTTCAGATATACATCACCAGAGGAATTTATGAGGGTTCCAATTGTTGATCTTTATCTGGACAAAAAAGAGTATGAACGAATATCAAATAAATTAGAAAAACAGGGATTTGTCACATCAGAAAGAGTTCAACTGCTAAGAAAAGACGGCAGCATATTTTGGGCAGCCATTACGTCGAAGGCCGTTTATAACGACCATGGGGATATGCAATACATTGATGGAATTGTTGAAGATATAACCTCTTTAATAGATGGCCAAGCATCATTGAGAGAAAGCGAGGAGCGTTTTAAACTTGCCTTTCAAACAAGTTTGGATGCGATCACAATAACAGACACTGAGACAGGTACATTTATAGATGTTAACGATGGATTTACTAAACTAACAGGATATCTAAGGGAAGACGTAATCGGTAAAACAACCGTAGATTATCAAGTGTGGTCTGATGAGAATGCCAGAAACGAGTTTCTTTCTTTACTTTATAAAGATGGCATTGTTAACAATTATGAAGCAGAATTTACAATAAAAAATGGAGATACATTAACATATTTAAATTCTGCAACAATTATTAGTATCAATAATAAAAAATGTATTTTATCTATCTCAAGAGACATAACAGAGAGAAAGAAAACTGAATTAATGCTTAATCAATATCGCTATCACTTGGAAGATCTTATTGAAAATCGTACAGAGCAAATTTCAAATAGTAACAAGGAATTATCCAATACAAATATAAAGCTGGCAAAAGCGATTAAAAAATCAAAAATGATGATATTAGAAGCAGCAAGAGCAAATGCAGCAAAAGGTCAGTTCTTAGCAAATATGAGCCATGAAATCAGAACGCCTATGAATGCAATAATCGGAATAACAGAGTTATTATTGGATACAGATTTAAATGAAGACCAAGATAAATATACACACATTATAAGCAAGTCTGCAGAATCACTATTGGGAATTATAAATGACATACTCGATGTCAGCAAAATTGAAGCTGGTAAAATTGAACTTGATAATACTGTGTTTGATTTGCGTATGATGATAGACGATATTATAAATACTATGGCATTAACGATTGATAAAAAGAAGATGAACCTATCGTGTATAATCGATCATAATACGCCAAGTATCGTGAACGGTGACCCATTAAGATTGCGACAAATCCTTATGAATTTGATCAGAAATGCGATTAAATTTACAGAGCAGGGTAGCATTTCTATCGTAGTCAAACTCCTAAATGAGACAAAAGAAAAAGCAAATATTCATTTTAGTGTTTCGGATACAGGCATTGGCATTGCGAAAGAAAACATGGGTGCTCTTTTCAAATCGTTCTCGCAAATTGATAATTCTATGTCACGAAAATATGAGGGTACCGGGCTAGGTCTTTCTATATGTAAACACTTTATTGAAATGATGAATGGAACGATCAGCGTAAAAAGTACACTGGGTGAAGGATCTACATTTGAATTTAACGTTATTTTAGAAAATGAGCGTGAAGATGTGAAAAAAGAGCCCTCCATGCTGGAAGATCTAAAAATACTCCTTATAGATAATGAAGACCTAAATATTAAAATAATTAAAGAATATTCGTTGTTCTGGGGTGCCTCTTGTGAAAGTTGCAAAGATGAAGTTGAAATGATAAAGAAAATAAAAATAGCAAATAATAAGAATCGTTATTTTAATGTATTTATTATTTCAGATAATTTACCAGAATTTAGCGATAATCATATAATCGATAAAATAAATACTACATCGAAAGGGTCTAATCATAAAATATTTTTCACAAGCAATGATGCAAAAAAATATAAGGGTATTGATTCAGAAAAAGTAATTCAAAAACCAATTATTTTTACGACATTGTATAATAAACTTCTGTCATGCCAATCAACTGGACATGTTAACATTGAGCCAATAATTAAGTATCAGCTTGATCCAAATAAAGTCAATATTCTATTGGTTGAAGATAACCAGTTTAATCAGATAGTTGCAATAAATATTCTTAAAAAGTTAGGATTTACGTGTGATATAGCAAATAATGGAGACGAAGCAGTTAAGATGTTTTTTCATAAGACATATAATATTGTATTAATGGATATTCAAATGCCCATAATGGATGGATTTGAATCAACGATGAAAATCAGAAAATCTGAACCTGAAGGACAACGAGTTCCGATAATAGCAATGACAGCTCATGCAATGAAAGGTGATAAGGAACGCTGTTTGAAAGCCAACATGGATGATTATATTAGTAAACCCATCAGCTCAAGACGCTTGTCATTGATTATCAGTAAGTATTTAACAACGTCCGTAGCACCAGTAAAAGAAGTGTCGACCCATATAGAAATGGAAAAAGCAAAAATAGGAAATAAACAATTATTTAATCGAGAGGAACTCATCGATCAAATTTTTGGAGATCAAGAAGTAAATGACCAACTAGTGAATGAAATCGTTGACTATTTTATTAAAGATTTCCCAAAGCAATTAGAACAGCTAGAATTAGCTATAAAAACACGTAATGGAGATCAGGTTAGACGATCGGCTCATACAATAAAAGGTGCTGCTGCAAATATTTGTTCTGAAAATATTCGTGCATTGGCCTCTGACATTGAAATGCAAGGACTGAATGAAAATCTTGCAAATACAACAAATTTTATCAAATTAATGAAAGAAGAATTTGAAAATTTTAAATGTGAAGTTAAATAATATAAATAAAAAAATTGTAATAACATTAATTATTTGCTAATGATGTGGTATGTTTAAAAAGGAGATAAATAAATGATAAAAATTATGATCGTAGATGATGATATAGTGAGTCGTACAAAACTTAAAATGATTCTGTCCGAAATTGGCACTTGCCATGATTTTCCAGATGGGAAATCAGCAGAGGAATCTTTTGGTCAAGCTTTGATTGAAAAACAGCCTTATCATCTTGTCTGCTTAGATCTTCTCATGCCGGAAAAAGATGGGTTTGATGTATTAATGGATCTGAAACAACTAGATGAAGATTACAATAATGAACATGCTTCAACATCAATTACTCAGTATATTATGGTAACATCCGTAAATGAACGGGGTGCATACGATGCTGCCATGGATGAAGAATGCATCGGGTATATTGTAAAACCCTATAGAAGAGATCTCGTTCTGGAGAAACTTAAACTCTCTGGATTATACTAGGATTAATCAATATCAATTCTTAGATTTTTTAATCCATTACTATTAAATTCTCGATAGTATTTTCTTCTGATATCGCCAATAATATCTTCTTTTTCCTGGTCAGTCATATTGTCAATATCATCCTGATTATACTGGGTATTCCACTCAATATCCGCAAGTTTTATAACCAGTAGACTCCAGAAGGCGTCTTCATCATATGCACCCGCAATTTTTTGCATATCGGTATGCATCTTTCGGCTTGGATTCACGCCTTCTTTATCTCTTATAAAATAATCATCGATGTCACATTCCTTATGTGAAGAATAAATATAGTCTTCTACCTCAAATGCAGCGTCTCGTTGACTATTGTCTCCGCCAACATCCATTTGAATGACTCCTAAATAAATAAGTTGAACTAAAGATTTGTATTGTTTTTGCGTCAGATCAAGTTTCACTACATTCCTCCTATTATCGAATTATTTTACCTGAGAAGTATTTCATATTAATAAAATAATGTCAAAAACGAAAAGTTAATATTGTTAATTATTAAAAACTTTATTATTCATCATCGTTTTTATATAAATTATCGTAGAAAGTAATGATTGTAGATCCCAACAATTTTTTTTCCATCTGAGGAAGATTATTTACCAGCCAAACAACTTCAATTCTTGAAATTTCTGGTTTATTAATCAGAGCGAATTGAACTTGTTTGAATAATGATGAGGTTTTATAGATCATAGAATGTATTGTTAAGAGCGAGAACAACACATTAAGCTGTCGTTTATACTTAGGGTTTTGATAACTGAATAGTTTTTTTATTGTATCGATTTCAGGTCTTACACTAAA
>MFRH01000047.1:22218-26185 GCA_001783275.1 Candidatus Margulisbacteria bacterium GWF2_35_9 | reverse complement strand
TTTCTGCTTTTTACGTCAGCTTGTTCAGGAGATATTCCCATTTTCTTTAATAAATTTAGCATTGATGTATATGTAAACCCAACTTTTGACGTGTCTCCTGAATTTTTCAACCCAACAACCAAGCCATATCCCATCACCTGATTGCTTCTTGCATCTTCTATGTGTGCCAGTTCTCGAATACGAGATTCAACAGAAAAAGAAAATGAGATTATTGAAATAATCAAAAAATATTTTATATACACGAACATGTTTTTAAGTTTGTTAGCCATCATTAGAAAATCCAATCTACAAATTTTGTAATAAACCCTTTTTCTTGTATTTTTGAGGTACTGCCATAACCTTTTAACTTTAATACTGCATCTGCGATCAATGAAGATCCGATCGTATTTTCAGGAGAAATATCTGTTTTTCTAACCACTCCTTCAAAACTAATTTCTTCATCTTCATTATTAATAACAATTCGTTTTGAGCCTCGAATATAATATCGATCTTCCTTCACATCATAGATTATTGCTGAAATTTGAGCTTTAATACGGCTACTTCGATCAGTTGAGCCTTTTCCTTGAAAATTGTTCCCGCCGGAATACCCAGTTTTACCAGTAGTACTTTGAGACCCATTAATATAACTAGCTGCCTGAGACCAATTTAAATAGGCATTACCCTCAACGCTTGAATCTTTTCTTAAATCGGTATTTGCTTTTTGAGATGCAGAATGAGATTCATCAATCAAAACAAGAATGATATCGCCTTTTTTACTGGCTACTACTGGCGAGTATGGGGAACTATATTGCTCTTTCCATATTCCCTCACAAAAACTCAGCATGGAAATTAACACGATTAATGCAATTGTCCTAATTACCCCCATCACTCTCATATAGAACCTTTATGTTATTTTATTTAACTCATTAACCAGAACAATATTTGGCTTAAACTTGCTTGCTTCCTTTTTATCAATCATACCGTAGGCAATAATAATAACCTTATCTCCAGGAACAGCAAGCCGTGCAGCCGCTCCATTCAAGATTATTTCTCCATCGGTTTCACCTTCAATCGCATATGTCGCAAAACGTTGTCCATTATTAACATTAACAACATGAACTTGCTCATATACCAAGATGTCTGCTTTTTTTAATAATTTTTTACAAATACTGATACTTCCTTCATACTCTAAATGAGTACCAGTTACAGTCGCACGATGAATCTTCGACTTACACATATTAATTAACATTACATTTTCACCTCTACATTTCTACTATCAATAACATAAACATCCAACGCTTTATTTGTTGTTTCGTTTATTACCTTAATCTTACTACCAATAGCACCGTTTTTCAATGAAATACCTGGCATTGTAATTTGGATTGAATTATATATTAAATGGATCGAACACCTATCACCACTATGGATCACTTCTTTTGATCTAATGTCATTGTTATAAAAATAATTTCCATCACTCTTATAATATTTTGAAACCTTTCCGATGAGTTCTTTTTCATCTCTTATTACAAAATTTGTTAGACTACTTATTTTAATCCATTTATCTGATAGACAAGACTCTTCAATACTTTGACCTGAATCAAGGTTTATCTTTGTTACGGGTATTCTTTCTCGAATATCTAGCTTAACTTCATGCTTAATTTCTTTATGGGTTTTTAATATAAAGATCACTTTGTTATAGCCATAGTTAAAGTCCGATGGGTATATTACTTTTTCAATTAATTCATTATTGATACTAAGAGGCTCATCTTCTTGGATGGAAAAAGTAACGATCCTTCCTTGCTTATTAAATGAATTATGTATTTGTACCTCTAGTTCTGTTTGCCAAGAAAAAACAAGTGAGCCAAAAACTAATAATAAGAATAGCTTAAGACCGAGCAATTTCAGTTGCAGACTTCAACATCGTTTCACCAGATTGAATTGCTTTTGTGATGATGTCAAAAGCACGTTGAGTAATTACCATTTCCATCATTTCGCCAATAATGTCAACATTACTAGACTCAATGGCATATTGAGAAATTGATCCGAAGTTTTCCTCACCAGCTATCCCTAGTGCAGCTTCTCCGGAAGCGACCGTTTCTTTAAACAAATTGCCCCCAATACTTTCGAGTCCTGATGGATTTACAAACTTAGCAAGGCGTATCTGACCGACTTCTCGCTCAATTGTTTCCTGATTTAAAGTAACAAAGACGGTGCCGTCACTGGATATACGAACGGTATCCGTATTGTCTGGAATAATAATCTGCGGTTGTAACATATTTCCATTGGGATCAACTAAATTGCCTTCACTATCTCGATTTAAATTACCGGCTCTAGAGTATGCAAGCTCTTCATTTGGGGTCTGAAATACAAGAAATCCCTCTCCATTAATCGCAACATCAAATTCGTTATTAGTAACAGCAATTGCCCCTTGCCTAAAATCTTTTGGAGTTGAAACAATCCTGACACCAGAACCTAATTCAATACCAGCTGGTTCGTTGCTGTTTTCTTCTCGACGGACAATGGCTCGATCCAACACTTGCGGAAATATGTTTTCCATTTCCGTTCGAGTGGACTTATAACCAACTGTTTTTGAGTTTGATACGTTGTTAGTGATGTTAATCATTGCCTTTTCAAAGGCAGCCATACCAGTTGCACCAACATAAAATTGTCTAAGCATTTCGATCCCCCATATTACGTCTTTTAATCTTGCGTCTATATATAATAGTACTCATATTTCTACTATCCACAAGGGTTTTTTAGGATTTTTTGTTAACACCTATCATCGATCCCTCAAAACAAAAACACTCCGATCAACATCAATGAAAAGCTTTGCCAGACACAACCCATTTACAACAAAAGACATTTAGAGAACAGAGCAATACTATTGGCTATTTTAGATAAAAATGAGAAAATACCGAGCATGACAGATAAACTATTTGTATACGGATCATTAAAAGACCCAGAGGTTCAGCAATTATTTATGGGGCGAATAATAAAAGGCACTCCTAACACCATCTCCGGATACACGTTATCAACAATAGATTATGGATTAGAAACATTTCCAGTACTGATACCAGACGGTTTAAATAAACAAAAAATCAATGGTCTTGTTTTGGAACTTTCTTCTGAAGAAATACAAGTGATTGATAATTATGAAGGCGAAGAATACGTGCGGATCCAAGCCACGCTAGCAGATAATACTAAAGCATGGGTGTATGTATCGGCAATTCTTCCATAAAACGTTTTGCAATTTCAGAATCACTTGCGAATATAACCCCACGATGATTCATGAAAGTCGAGTCACTTCGATTTAGGTCTAATAGAGACCCATAGAAATCAGTTGCCACTGCGCCTAGTTCTATAAAGAGACACGCGGTCGCCGAAAAATCCCAAAGGCTTCCTCCACCAATTTGAGGTTGAGGCAACTTAAAATAGCACGCAGGCATATTTTCAAGCACCCAACATGCGTTCATAACTGCACCACCATGATGAATATGATTAATGCCTTGATAACCCATTTCTGTCGCCATCTCTTTTATTCGAGTCATACATGATTCATATCGACTATCTTTTAGAAAACTGCGATCGTTAATAACTGTAAATGGCTGACCTTTCTTTTTATTTGCTACTTCAAGTCTCCATGACTGACCGTTACGAAATGCCCCCTGCCCCTTAACAGCATGATATAGAGTTTTCTCTATAGGATCGTAAATAACACCCATCTGCGGTTCACCGGATTTAGACACCAGCGCAATAGAAACGCAATAACCGGGCGTGCCTTCCGTGAAAGGCAACGTACCATCCAATGGATCGATACTCCAGAAATAATCTTTTTCAAGCCGGCTTCCGTCATCTGCACTTTCTTCAGTTAATAGGGCTAAATTATATTCCCTAATTGATGATTCAAGAATCTTCAAAATAATCTTTTGACTTAAAAGGTCTACTTCGGTAACTACTTGTGATGCGACACTATCACCACCAATTTTCT
>MFRH01000047.1:0-22172 GCA_001783275.1 Candidatus Margulisbacteria bacterium GWF2_35_9 | reverse complement strand
GCACACTAAGGGATTGTAAGTCTGTTTTACTAAGGCTCATTTTGACCTGTTCGATTTAGGTTCTTGATAACTTCTCTAGCTAATCGTTCGCTGTACGTATTTGTTTTCCAATTGCCGGGACTCCAGCCTTTCATAAATCGATGAAAATCAGTCCATGCTACCGGATACAATTCTCGCCATTCTTCTTCGATAGCAGTTATATCACGATCTTTGCTTCTTGAAACTAATGATTCTTTCAATATCTTAAAATAATAATCTAAGCACTGTGATTGCATTTTTTCACATTCATCCTCATTTAAACAACTTCCTAGAAAATATGCGACATCTTTCATTCCACAACCACCGCCAACGTATTGGAAATCAACCATAGCGACATGATTTCCATTGGGACTAAAACAAAAATTAGCTAATTTAGCATCCCCATGAACGAAGGTTTTGAAGGATGTTTGTTGAAGTTTTTGATCGATGGCTACAGCGGCCTGTTTTAAGGGAATGTCAGTTAACACATTTAATTCATCTGGACGTGTGCTCAAATGCCAATAGGTTCCGGTTCTCCACAAATTTTCTGGTTTTTTCCCTATAAAAGTAGCATGGAAATTTGCTAGCCAAGATAAACAGAGTTCTAGCTCCTTCCATGTTACAAAGGAACGACGCTCCGGAAATCCGGCAGCATCTAAATCCTCTAGCACCATCAATACTTCGTCTCCTTGAGTATCGATTAATAAACAATGTGGTACTCGACATGTATTATCACAATACTTACTCCACTGTTTATACCAAGCAGTTTCTACTTTATAGGATTTTAGCTTTCTATTGTGCGAAATATCTGTCGATCTAATATGACTACTTTTTTTAGGTAATTGAACATGTTTAACCACAACCGTCTTGATTGAAGCTCCTTCTAATTCGCAACGAACAATTCTTCCGTAACCGCTCCATAGATCTTGAATTTTTTCGATCTCAAACAGATTTTTAGCTTTGGTTGATTTTAGTATAGCTTTTTTAAACTGAGTTATCATTACTGCAAAATTATCTCTATATACAGCTAATATTGCAAGTTGATTAAGAATAAAATTATGGATAAATTATTTTTTACTTAAAATAATGAAACAATCGAATCATAAACTCTTCTAGGCAACTTAATAAACGGAATATTAAACTTTCAACAACATGTAAAATATATTCCATAATATTTAATACAAAACGAAACACGCCAAATCTAACAAAAACAACAAATACAACAAGAACAAAAATAAATTCTAATAGATGAACTTCTTTTAAAGTTAACCTTAATTGAATATGAGGTATCTTGATTTTCATAACAGCCTCCTTTAAAAGAAGTATTGACTGTCACATACTATAAATTATACCACTGCTGTCAACTAATTTTTGTCTTTCTTACCCCAGTGGAACTTAAGACCACCTTCGACCTTATTTTTTAGAATAATAGTAAAAACAATCATGATTACTATTATTTGAAATAAAAAATGGAATCCATTAGAAATGCTTATCTTTCCAGCAAAAAAATCATTCATATATGCAGATGCATAAACTAATCCAATCAAAACTATTGTAGCTATCCATCCTTCTATAGAAATGGGAACAAAACCATATCCATATTTTTTATTTCTAAACCAGTATTTTTTCATTTTAGCCTCCTTTGTGATCATGCATATACAATCATTAATTTTTTGTTTTTATGTATTCAATATGAAGCTTTTGAGTAATAATTTTAAGAAGGGCTGGATTCAAATTTCCAAATTCTTCAGAAACATATTTGTCGATTTCTTTTTCAGAAGCATCCAGATTTCTTAAAATATTATATCCAGTTTGTTGACCGGGTTTCTTTTTCCCAGACAAATATTTCTCTAATTTTTCTATCGGTAAATGCAACCCAGTAGCTAATTCCGAAGCATTGCGAAATTCTTCATTATCCAGAAGTTTTTGTAAATAATCCTTAATATAACTCAGCGTTTTTCTCCTAATTGAATCGTTATACTATTTTAATCGCATCTGTTGGGCATTTACGCTCACATCCACGCAATTTATCACACTTCGTTTCATCGGTAACATCACAGATACCCGTTTTTTCATTAATAAAAAGAATCTTCTGAGGACATAGGTTAACACACACCTTGCATCCGATACATTTATCTGGGTCAATGAGCACTATTTTATTCATATATAAACCATTTCGAACCAACTACAAAACTTTTTTTTGAACCTAATTAAATTGCCACAAATAATAATAAAGCTAAAAAATGACATATAGTACCTACTAAAACAAAAACATGCCACAATTCATGGAATCCAAATAACGGATGCAAGTTCGGTTTTTTTATTGTATAAATCAGACCGCCAATTGAATACACAATCCCTCCTAATAACAAAAAGAGCAATCCTCCCGGCGCTAAGTTTCGAACTAAAGGCACAATAGATATTAGAACTAACCACCCCATTAATACATAGACGGTTGTAGTTAGCCACCGAGGTAAATCAATAAAAACTGATTGAAAGATGACTGCAATAACTGTGACAGTCCATATAACACCAAATATAGACCAACCCCATGCTCCTCTTAACGTTAGCAAACAAAACGGCGTGTATGTGGCTGCAATAGTTATGTAAATCATTAAATGGTCAAATTTACGAAATACCTGTTGTTTTCCACCCCATTTTTTTGGCAACCAATGATGCAACGTACTCGCTAAGAAAAGTAAAACAAGGGCACTTCCGTATATGGAAAAGGACACAATTTTCCATACAGAATGATGTCCGATAATTATTAATGTCACCATTGCAGGAATTGCTAGAAATAGACCAATCAAATGCAATAAACCGCTTAATGGATCTTTTAAATAATTTATAATTTTCATTTGGTAGAAATGATACATCTAAATAAGAACGTTAACAATACGTTAAACCAATCATTCTATGAACTGATCTTACCTAGAACAATCAATATCATGTAAGACTGACAATAAAAGTATCGATATTTTGTATTGTGTAGTATAATAATGCGCTATCGTAAATATCATACGAAATTAAATCAACGACAAGAAGGTATCACTATGGAAAAGTTAGAATCATTTAAAAATCTTGGATTATCCGAGGAAACATTAATCGCTCTTAAAAAAAAGGGATTTGAAGAACCAACTAGTATTCAAAAAATTTGCATCCCATTACTACTAAAAGATCAGGTGGATGTTGTCGGTCAAGCTCAGACCGGAACAGGCAAAACCGCCGCCTTTGCATTACCCATTATTGAAACAATTGATGCTAAACGAAATGTTGTTCAAGCATTGATCCTTACACCAACACGAGAGTTGGCTTTACAGGTCTCGGAAGAAATAAATTCGTTAAAGGGTACTAGTCCAATACAGGTTGCTGCAATATACGGAGGGCAGTCAATTGATCAACAAATTAAACGTCTTAACAAAGGTGTTCAAATTGTTGTGGGGACTCCCGGACGCGTGATTGACCATATTAATCGAAAAAAACTACGACTAGGTGACTTATCCTTCATGATTCTTGATGAAGCAGATGAAATGTTAAATATGGGTTTTATCGAAGACATTGAACTCATATTGGAAAGTACTCCAAAAGAAAAAAGAATGTTATTGTTTTCTGCTACAATGCCTAAACGAATTCTCAATCTTGCGGAAAACTATATGGGCAAGTACGAATATGTTAAAATAAAAAACGAACAATTAACAACTAATCTAACCGATCAGATTTATTTCGAGGTTCTTGAGGGGGATAAATTTGAAGCACTCAGCAGAATTATTGACGTAGAAAAAGATTTTTACGGACTTGTTTTTTGTCGAACAAAAATTGATGTGGATCGGGTTTCTCATCGATTGGTCGATCGCGGATATGATGCAGAAGGCCTACATGGAGATATCTCTCAAAATCAACGAGAACTCATTTTTAAGAAATTTAAAAGTAAAAAAATTAATGTACTTGTTGCAACTGATGTTGCTGCTCGCGGGATTGACGTCAGTGACTTAACACATGTTATTAACTATTCCCTACCCCAAGACCCAGAAAGCTATGTCCATCGAATTGGTCGTACTGGCCGTGCAGGAAAAGAAGGAACCGCGATTACCTTTATTTCACCATCAGAATACAGAAAACTTGTATTTATTAAAAAAGTGGCAAATACCGATATACGAAAAGAACAACTGCCAGAGATTCAAGATATCATTGATGTTAAAAAAGATCGAATTAAAGAAGATATCAGCAAACTTATAACAAAAGGAAATCTTGAAGATTTTGAACAATTGGCACAGGAAATAACTAAAGAAGTTGACCCAAACCAAGTCATTGCAGCGTTGCTAAAACATGTCTTTCAAGATGAACTAGATGAAAGTAGCTATAGCCCAATAAAACGGATATCATCTTCTTCTTCAGCCGCATCAGGCGTCTCTGTTGATAGAACTGGACAAAATCGTCTTTTTGTTGCTAAAGGGAAACAAGACGGTATGACCAAGCAATCACTAGTCGAATTTATCACTCAAAATACAGGGGTCAAAGGAAATTTGATCGATGACGTTAGAGTGTTTGATGTCTTTTCTTTTGTATCCGTTCCATTTAAAGAAGCTGAAATCATTTTAAATATCTTTAAGAAGCTAAAAAAAGGGAAGTTACCACTTGTAGTTCAAGCAAAACCACAAAAGTAATCGACTATTTATCTTTTTTCTTTTTGTATTCGTCACGAACTAGCCACTTAAATGGTGGCCATTTACTTAAATGGAAATTTTTGAAAATGTCGATATCTAGTTGGGCCTTGATCCAATACAAAAAAACGAATGACAAACATCCAATAATTATATATAAAAGAAACCTTAAGACCCACATTATTTAAGAAGGACAATCGCTGGAAATTTCTCAATATGTAGTTTATATACTGCTTCTGCTCCTAGTTCATCAAATGCGATACATTCCATTTTTTTAATACACTGGCCAAGATAGGCACCGGCTCCACCGATTGTGCCAAAATAAACAGCATGATTCTTTTTAATCGAATCTGCAACTAATTGACTACGATCACCCTTCCCAATCATTACTCTTAGTCCTTCCTCCAATAAACGCGGTGTATAGACATCCATTCGTGAACTTGTTGTTGGACCGGCTGAACCACATGGCAAATGAGTCGGTGTTGGTGATGGCCCCATATAATAAATGGACTGGCCCTTAATTTCAAATGGTAATGGTTTATTATTATTTAGTAATTCAACCATTTTGGAATGAGAGGCATCTCTTGCTGTATAGAGGATTCCTTCTAGATAAACAAAATCTCCGATATTAAGTTTATCTATATCAGCTTGATTGATTGGTAATTGTATTATTTTTTCCATTGCCTCACCCCTCATAAATAAACTTTCGTTCCCAAACTATACTTCAACATGTAACCCTTCTAATAAGTCCCCTCTTTTTCAAAGCGAGGGGATTTAGGGGTGAGTTACATCTCTACTACCGTATGACGGTTACTATGACACCCAACATTAATCGCAACTGGCAATGAAGCAATATGACAAGGTGCCGTTTCAATAAAAACATCCATCGCTGTTAATAACCCACCATAGCCACCCGCTCCGATGCCTAGCATATTTACTTCGTTTAAAATACGTTGTTCGAGAAAGCTATAATATTCTTCACGATGCCTAGAGCCAATATCTCTAAACAAGGCTTTCTTTGACAACTTCGCACATGTCTCGAAATTACCACCAATACCAATGCCGATAATTAAAGGTGGACATGCATTTTTTCCATTATCGGCAATCTGAGTCAATACGAAATCGATAATTCCCTGTTCACCATCTGCCGGTTTCAACATACGTAAGGCTGAAATATTTTCGCTTCCACCACCCTTAGCAGCAATTTCAAAACGACAGATATCTCCTTTAACACTTTCTATGTGAATAATCGCGGGTGTATTATCCTTTGTATTCTCACGTTTTAAAGGATCTCTTGTTATGGATTTTCTGAAAAAACAACGTTCATATGATTCCCTGACTGATCGATTTATAATAGATTGAAGGTCGTCTTCTAGTTGAACTTCGTTACCGATCGTAGCAAATACAACGACAGAACCGGTATCCTGACATAAAGGAATACTTTCGGCTCCTGCAATTTCAGAATTTTTCATAAGAATGTCGACGATTTTTCTTTCTCTATCATCAAGCATCGATAATTTATTTTTTAGAAAACGTTCAATCGTCGGGTCAATATGAGTATTAATATTAGCTAGCGCTAGAGATACTTTTTTAATAATGTCCTGACTTGCAATTTTCTTCATAATTTTTACTTCATGTTTTTTATTATCGCCTTCGCAAAGTCCGATGTAGAAACCTCTTTGGCGTCCGGCATTTGACGAGCTAAATCATATGTAACTTCTTTAGATAAAATCGTTTTCTCAATCGCATCGATAATAAGTGTTGCCGCTTTCTGCCAACCAAGATAGTCAAGCATCATGACCGCGGATAATATTAATGACGATGGGTTTATTTTATTCTGATTTGCATATTTAGGAGCCGTACCGTGAGTTGCTTCAAATACTGCGATATTGTCACCAATATTACCACCCGGAGCAAGTCCTAATCCACCAACCTCAGCAGCACAGGCATCAGACAAATAATCACCATTGAGATTAGTGGTAACAATCACCTCATACTCATCCGGTCTCAATAAAGCTTGCTGGAACATACTATCTGCTATGCGATCATTAATCACAATCTTCCCTTCAGGAAGCGAACCGTTTAAATCGCTTTCAAAGACCACAAAGTCGGAAAACTCTTCTTTCGCACATGCATAGCACCATTTCATAAAAGCACCTTCGGTAAATTTCATGATATTACCCTTGTGGACAATTGTTATTACTTTTCGATTATTATCTATTGCATACTTTATGGCCATTCGCATAAGACGATAGGATGCTTTCTTACTAATAGGTTTTATCCCAATCCCTGTCTCTTCCCCTAAAATAACGCCAAATTCTTTGGCTAAAATCTCTCGCATTTTAGTCGCTTCTGCTGAATTGGCTTCCCACTCGATTCCAGAATACACATCCTCGGTATTTTCTCTAAATATCACAACGTCTAGTAATTCCGGTCTCTTTAACGGACTTTCAACACCTTTAAAATATCTCACAGGTCGAACACAGGCATACAAATCTAGTACTTGGCGAATCATCACGTTTAGGCTTCTAATTCCTGTTCCAACAGGTGTTGTAAGAGGACCTTTTATTGCGACGCTATATTCTTTAATTCGCTCCAGTGTTTCCTCTGGCATCCAAGCTCCAGTTTGATTAAAAGCCTTTTCACCAGCCAGAATTTCTAACCACTCAATCTGTTTGCCAATCTTTGAAACAGCCGCATTTACAACAAGTTTCATGGCTTTTGTAATATCACTTCCAATACCGTCACCTTCAATAAATGGAATAACAACATGATCCGGTACGCATAGTTTATCCCCGCTAATTGAAATTCTGCTAGCTTTACTCATTCAAATTACTCCTTTATTTCTTTGATTTAAGTGTTTCCAGTATCTGACCTAATTCTTTAATACTTTCCCCATATTTTTGCCAGTCTAGTTTTTTTATTGCAGTTTGTGCATCTTGATAGTAGCGATCTGCCTTACGTATCAAATCTTTTATTGTGTCCTCTACAACAGAGACAACCGCTTTCTTTGACTCCAGATATTTTTCGTCTGCATTTAAACTAAAAACCTTTTGAAGTGCTTCATCGAATGTCTGCTCCATTGCAATTTTATTGTCATAGGCAACCACTACCCTCTTTAATTCAGGAAAACGAGATTGTGTCGCTTGTAAGTATATAGGCTCCACATAAATAAATGAATTTTTGATAGGTATAACAAGTAGATTTCCTCGAATGACTCTAGACCCCATCTGTCCCCACAAGGTTAATTGTTGGGAAATCTCTGTATCTTGATCTATTCTAGACTCAATCTGCATCGGTCCATATATCAGCTGTTCCTTCGGCAACTTATAAACAGTAATATCACCATAATTAGGAAAATCTGAATTAACACTCATCCAAGCAATCATGTTATTTTTCTTAGCAGGAGTATACGGAATCATTAATCTAAAGGTTAAGTCCTTATCTTCTGGTAATTTCATTAACGTATAATATGGCTGCATTTGCTGAGTGTTCTCTTCATAGGTCTCATTGGGCAGCACCCATAAATCTTCCTGATTATAATACACTTGATGATCCTGCATATGGAAGGTTGAGTACATTTTTGCCTGAATCTTAAATAAATCTTCTGGATATCGGAAGTGAGCCCTGAGTTCCTTATCCAACATACTGACTGGTTTGAATAAGCCAGGGAATATCTTGTTATAAGCCACAATAATCGGTTCTTCCTTCTCAACAATATAAAAATTAGTCTCACCAGAATAAGCATTGATAACAACCTTCACTGAATTTCGAATATAATTTATGGGACTATCTGAATTAAAAGGTTGTGCATAGGGGTAATATTTTGATGTGGTATAGGCATCTATTATCCAAAAAATTTGCCCCTTTGCTAAGACTACGTAAGGATCTCTATCATAACTTAGGAATGGTGCAATTTTATTGACTCTTAGTAATATGTTCCGATCAAATAGAATTTTACTGTTCTTCTGGAAGTAAGATGACAACAACAACTTCATATCTTGAAACTTAATAGCAAACAATACTTTTCTAAAAAAACTGTCCAGAAGAATCCCTCTGTCAGACTTATATTCAGTATATATATTGTCATCACCCTGTGGATAGTCAAACTCCTTGGCGGTTGTATTAACATATATATGTTTATTTGTTGCTTCCCCAAAATAAATTGCGGGATTATGCAGTTTAATGCCCGGGCTCATTTTAGGTGGTATGTCGTAGACAAAAAACTCCGGAAGACCTTCTGTGGTCATCTTATTTACTGGTAACATGACTAATCCATGACCATGAGTATAGGTTAGTTTCTGATTAATCCAATTCCTCGCTCTGTCAGGAAGTTTATCAGGATCCAATTCTCTTGCTGAAAGCATTACCTGCTGATACTTACCATCAATCCAATACCGATCGATATCGACATCATAAAAGTTGTAATACAACCGAATTTCTTGCAGTTGAGAAAGCGTTTTCAATAAAGGACGATGATCCCATAATCTAATATTTGATAAAGTATCGGAATGTGTTTTCAGATCTTTTTGAGTTAAATCATAATTAATGGAAATACTTTGTTCTCTTATTTTATCAAGCCCATAGGCACTACGAGTATATTGAATACTATAATCTATGTAAGGTTTTTCCTTAACTATTTCATTGGGCTTAACAAATATCTGCTGAACAAAACTTGGCACAAACCCTTTTAACACAATATACACAATGAAAAGAACAGTCGCTCCCTCCACAGGCAATAAAATTCCTTTTCTAAAAATACTGATTAAAGTGAGAATAACTGTACCGATAGCCACTACAAACAGTGCTTTATAACCAAGTAAATCCGCATGGATATCTGTATAACCTGCTCCATAAACTATGCCTGTTGGCGAGTATAGCAAGTGATACATACTAAGCTTATATGACCAAGCCATCAAAACAAAAAAAATGACAAGCAAAAGAGATAAATGAATTTTTACTTCTTTCCGAATATTAATCTTAATACCCTGAACGCTAAATATTTTTTTGTGAAAATAGATGAGCGCACTACTTATTAATACGATTACAACCAGTCCGAACAGCCATCCCTGAAACATTTTTAGAAATGGATAAGAGAAGAAATAAAAACCGATGTCTTTCCCAAAAATCGGATCTACCTTATTGAATAAACCCGAATTAATAAATAGTAATAATTTATCCCAATTTAAAAACCAGAACCCACCAAACATTACAGCAAGAAAGAAAGCAATAACTGCTGGGATAAATTTAAATGATGACAATATACTTATGGCATCGGGGATTTGAAGATTTTCAAAAGAAAATTTTTTCCCTTTTTCAATCACCACTTCAGGCTCATCTAATATTTTTTTACGAACTCTAAACGCATATAAAAGGTTTAATGCAATAAAAGTAAATGCTATAAGACCAAATAACGCACCAAAAAATAACTTGTAACTCCATATCTTGATAAAAAGGTCTTTGTAACCAACATCAATAAACCATAAAAAATCGGGATAAATATTTAGAAGCCCTCTAAACAACGGCACAGCTATTATGATAAACAAAAGAATTGCATATATATATACCATTAACATAACTGCTAGTTTAATCCATTGCAGTTAAAAACAAAAGAAATATTTTAAGACTTTAGATAGATATAAAATTAATCTATTTCACATAAAAAATATGCTATATAAAAAAAGATGTTTAACTTTTTATTTAAGCGGGCAAACTTAAAACATAAAAGAAATGGAGACATCATGAAAAAATTGATTTTCATATTTATTATAATAATGAGTCTTGCTTCAGCTGATATTAATTATGCAGACCACACACGTTTTTTAAATAAACAAGATGTCGTTTCATATATACAAGATATTCAGTTACAGCTATCTAAAAGTCCTAATGCTGAACTGAATAAACTTAGCCACAACCTTGCTGATTTCATTAATGAATTTTATAGTTATAGGGCAGATATTATTGTACTACCTCAAAAAAATATGCAGGATAAAATTGGGCTTTATCAACCTGTAAAAAATACCATTTATGTAAAGAGCGATATCTCAGTTGAGGCATTAATGACTACTCTTGTTCACGAACTTACACATTACAAACAAATAAAAAATCAGGAATCGACCGCATCGGATGAACTTTCATATGAAGATGAAGCTCATCAAAATGCACTGGTTTACTATAGCGAATTTATTAATGAACTTGATTATAACGATCCAGAATTAGAACAAGCAGACAACGGATGGAAACGCACACTTACAGGCTATTCGTTCGCCTGTAAGAATAATTCTCAAAAAGAATATTTAAGTGCTATTTATTAAAAACTATTGAGAAATTCCAAGTTTTCTTAATACCTTCTGATAAAAGGTTTCTTTCTTCTCTTCTTGCAATAACAGGTTAGCATTCATTTCATCCATTTTTTTACTTAAATTTTCGATCTTATCATTTATCATCGCGACTTCTTCATTCTTCTGTGTTTTTTCGCTCACCTGATTTAATGAACTTTTTAAAACTGTAATTTCATTATTTAATGCAGCCACTTTGTTATTTAATATTTGAACTGACTGACTCGTATCATTTTTCTTGCTCACCATAATACTTTTTTTGATATCATTTATATCATTATTCATCACAACCACTTTATTTTTTAAATCTGATTCAGTAACAAGTTTATTGATTTCAACTTTTTCCTGCTCTAACTTAGCAATTTTTGAATTTAGCTGTGTTTGAGTAGCTGCTGTTTCTTTTTTTAAGTCTGCGATGGAGTCTTCAATCTTCTTTAATTGTTCTTTTGATGCTTGAGATTGAACTGGAGCTTGAACCGGAGCCTGAACAACTGGTGGTGTTTGTTCAGGTGCAGGCACTTGTGCAACTAACATCGGCTTTTTAACATCAGTAAAAACAGCCTTATATTTGTCTGAGCTAATTTCCTTAGATGCATAACCATGACTTTCTGAATAAATATCGTTAAGAACCACTCGATTTTCGAATGGTTCTTCTATAGTAAATCCAATAACAAATCTTGGCTCTTTTGTATTTCCTGCTTGTGTATTTTCAAGCTCACATAACGCTAAGTTTAATGTCATTTTTTCATTTAAGCGAATTCTTGCTCCAGCATTAAAACTATCTCCTGCAAATTCTGCAATAAACGGAATCCCGAACATTGTCTGCTCAATACCGAATACTGCTCCATTAAAAAACCCAGTAACTTGACCATTTCCTAAATACCCGCCATTTCCAATTCCTAATGACATACGTGTATCTTTACCAAACTGTTTGCTCGCAACAATATAAACTGTCTGCTGAGCCGTATTTCCAAATTGAGACGCACCGATTGCTACTGCAGGCATACTTCCTCTTTCATCATATAATTGATATTTCATATCTAAACCATAAGTTGACGCTTGATTAACATCTATTACTGACGATAATCCTAGTTGTAAATTCTGAAATGGGCTATAGAATATTGCAAAGTTACTTTGATTTTCATTATATTTAGTTGTCCATTTTGATTTTTCTGTAAAAAAAGCAGCACTATTATAAGCGATCTGCATTGTACCCTGATTTGGCATATAGGCTTGAGGGGCACTTATAAGACCTGATGGGTTAATAAATGGTTCTGCTGCGAAAACAATTCCTGCTAAAACGACTACGATTAATAAAAACATTACTTTCTTCATTTTTTACTCCTCCTTGTTTTAAGTTAATCACTGATTATATATAAATGTGTATTTATTGTCAATTTATAATAATAGAACCGCTGTGAACAGTTTATTATCATTGGGATAACGTTTGTTTTTTGAAGTTAATTCTGTTCGGTTTCTAAAACTTTTTTTCTAGGATTAATGATTCATCTTCCTCAAATCCGAGCATGATATTCATATTCTGGACAGCCTGTCCGCTAGCGCCTTTGATAAGGTTATCTAGCACCGATACTATGATAAATTGACCTGACCGGCTGGCCGGGTAAAGTCTAATATTACATACATTTGTTCCGGCAACTTGTTTAATTTCGGGATCTTCGTCTGAGAGAATCTTTACAAACGTTTCGTTCTTATAGGCATTTACTAATTTATCTTTCAATTCATCTAAAGATAAATTTGAACGAAAATAGATGGTTGATAATATTCCCTGATAAATCGGAAGCAAGTGAGGTATAAACTCTATTTTATGATCTAAATATGTTTCAATCTCTGGTTGATGTCGATGAACAGCTACTTTATATGCTTTGAAGTTTTCCTTCATATACTCGGCAAGATGCGTTTCAACCTCTTTTTTACCCGCTCCAGATATTCCACTTTTCGCATCAATAATAATATCTGTAATATCGTTCTTAATTGGTGTTAACGGCAATAAAGCAGATGTCACATAGCACCCTGGATTTCCTAATAAGTGTGTATGTTTTATTTTCTCTCGAAAAACTTCTGGCAATCCAAAAACTGATTTTTTGCAATACTCTGGACTTGTGTGAGTAGCATACACCTTCTCATAGGTTTTATAATCATTAAAGCGGAAATCTGCACTCATATCGATCACTTTGACACCGGCATCGATTAACTCAGGGACATATTTCATGGCTGTTCCATGAGGAATTGTTAAAAACACACACGCTAATTTTCGGCTTTTTATTTCACTTATATCATATTTTTCTAATACTAAATCTATTTTATTTAAATCTGGGTGAATATCCACTAGTTTTTTACCTGAACTTGAAATAGATGCTAGATAGGAAATCTCAATATGAGAATGATTTAAAAGTATTTTTAACAATTCATAAGCGGTGAAACCCGTTGCACCAATAATTCCAATTTTTTTCATTTGCTATCCTCCATTTTTCGGTATTTTACAATAGTTCGATTAACCTATACAACTATTACTTTTTCGATTTCATCCATATATTTATCCAAAATCATTCTCTGGAGGTAATATAGTATTGGCTCTTCACTTTCTTTATGACCAATATCAAAAATGGATAGGCCATATTCTTCTGCCAAAAGTTCATTATGATAACCTATTTCAGCACTTATAAACAAATCAATTTTAAGATCAATAACGTTGCGAATTAGACTTGATCCATTTCCTCCACAAACAGCAACTTTTTTAATAAGTTTATTTTCATCCTTATTACCTTTTAATATCCCGGGAATAATGTGATTGAAATTTTTTAGTAGTATTGGACTGATTATCCCATAACGTCCAAGCCCAATATTATTTGCCTTATTTTCAAGTTTGATTACATCGTAAGCCACTTCTTCATAGGGGTGAATTCGTTTGACTTCATTTATTAAATCCGCAAGGTATTCTCCTTTAACAATAGATTCAATTTTATATTCAGGAACCTTCTCCAGAGTATTCATTTCACCAATATGCGGATTTGATCCTGCTAATGGTTTGAATGTGCCTTCTCCAGAAGTTGAAAATGAACAATGGGAATATAAACCGATATTACCTACTTTTAATTCTAAGAAATTTTCACGAAAATTCATATAGATATCATTTGGAACATAGACTATAAATTTGAATAAATCTTCACTGCCTGTTTGTTTAATTATCTTAGTATTCTGTAGCAGATATTTTTCAGCCAATATATCGCTTACCCCATTCGATGAAACATCTAAGTTAGTATGCATTGAATAGACAGTTATATCATGCTTAATTAACTTCTCCAAAACAGCTCCAGACGGAGTATGGGTATCAATATTTTTTAAAGGATTAAAAATAAGGGGATGGTGTGTAATAATTAAGTTGCAATTGTTTTCTATTGCTTTATCTACCACTAAATTAGTTAAATCCAGAGAAACAGCCACATTTTTAATCTCTCTCGAAAGGTCGCCAATCTGCAATCCGACATTATCCCAATCCATAGCGTATTTTTTAGGATAGAAATCTTCTAAATAGGATACTAGATTTCTTTGCTTCATTGGGTTTTATTAAACTAATAAATTCGGGATTTTATCGTGCTGAACTTTTCGAACCAACTGTTGTCTGAGTGCGCTTAATAAATTTTTGTCCTCACTTGCAGCTGAAACAAACTGTTTGTCGGAAAATATTGTTGTATAGTCATGGTGCTGAGGATAAATATTGTTGAATATAAAGTTGAGTGTTCCACTTTTTGTTTCTTTTGTCTTTATCGCTATATGTGGATCGGTTATTTCTATTTTACTTTCAACATCACTTAAACGACTATCAACATTTTTTTCATTGCCGGAATAACTGGCAATCAGTTTTGCACCATATTCCATAATCTTAAAATAATAATCTGATACAGTTTTTCCTTTTTGGACAATTTCAATAACACCTAAATACTGCAAGGTTTTAAATATAAAGGTGAAAATAAACTGCTTGTTAGGAAGAACGTCTCCCTTTGTATAATAAAAATTTTCAGGGTCATTATATGTTCTAAAAAACGCATAGCGTTTAATGATTGTCTGATAGATTCTTTCAAAGGATACTTTCTCTTCACCAACGTATACAAGTAGGGTTTTAAGTATACATCTTCTCTTCCTAATAACTTCGAAATCGTTGTTTGCATATATTGTATTAAATACCATTGGAGATTTGTAGTATTCATTATAATCTCTAGTAAAAAAAAGAAATTTATAAAGATTTTTTTGTAAGAACTCTGGTCTGTCGAGTTTGTCTTGAAGCACCTTGTTTACTTTCCAAATTTTATCTTCAACATAAATAAACTTCGTAATCATAAGAAATAAAGAAAGATAATTTGCAAAGTCTTTAGGTATTTTGTATACCAGAGAAAGTTGTTTAACTCTCGATTTTAATGTATTACGTTTATGAGAAATTTCAATGACACTTGATTCAACAACATATAAATATGCTTTTACAAATTCTAGTACTCTCGTTCTGTCTAATGTGTGCTGATCTACCATCTACTCGTCCTTATTATTATAAGAATACTTAGCAAAACTCAATAAAATATCAGCTATCCCCCAAGGTATTTATCTCAAGTAGGAATATATTACCATACTTTTTTAAATGTGACAAAAAAAGTTAATGGGTAGTAGAAACGCATGCTATGCCTTGATCTATTGTATATTCAGGGCTATACCCGATTAATCGAATTTTTTTAATACACGAATATGAATACTTAATATCACCCAATCGCTCTTTATCATATAATATCTTATAAGAGGATTTGTATACATCATGAATAACCTCCGCCAAAGTTCTTAAAGATGTTGGGATTTCAGTTCCAACGTTGTATACACTAAATAAATGCTGGTCATTATTCGCTGCCATATAATTCGCAGTTACGATATCCTTTACGTAAACGAAATCTCTTGTTTGCTGCCCATCACCAAAAATAGTAATTGATTGATGTTTCGATATTTTGTCTAAAAAAATAGAGATAACCCCGGAGTATTCACTTTTTGGATCCTGACGTTCTCCATACACATTAAAATACCTTAGTGCTGTAAATTTTGTGGTTCCTTTCTGGCTAAATTCAAATGCTGATTTTTCATTCATTAATTTATGTTCACCGTAAGGAGAAACGGGTGTTGCAACCATCTCTTCAGCCTTAGGGAGGTCTGGATTATCGCCATATACAGCAGCAGAGGACGCAAAAACGACTCTTCGAACATTGTTTTTACTAGCTGCTTTAAAAATATTATTGGCCCCTTCTACATTCACACTATATGTATAATCCGGTTCCGAAATGGATTTCTGAACCGAAGCGATTGCTGCTTCATGAAAAACGATATCAAAGGACTCCTTTTTAAACAAATGGTTAACAAACTCAATATCCCGAATGTCCTCTTTGTGGATACGAAGTTGCGTTTGGTCAATATGAGCTAAATTCTCGACTTTGCCTGAAGAGAGATTATCCATCACAACCACTCGATGACCTCTTTTTATTCCCTCTTCAACTATGTGTGAGCCAATAAACCCGGCTCCTCCTGTAACAAGTATATTTTGTTTTATGATACCCCTCTTAGAACTATTCATCTGTTTAGTGTAACTTATTAATAATCATATCTGCAAATTTTTCTGATGATAAAGGTCCATCTGCGGTAATAATATTATCACTTACTTCGACATTATTACCGGTATATATAGCTCCATAATTTATTAATTTGTCCTTATCGCCCATAAACACAGTAGAATTTCGGTCCTTTAATAAACCATTCTCAGCGAGTATCAATGGAGCCATACATATTGCTGCCAACCATTTCTGATTTGAATATGCGGTAAGAATAATATTCTTAATAATTGGATCACCTAGATAACTATATCCACCGGGACCACCGACAAACATGATTAAATCATACTTAATAGCTTCAAGATTTCGATAGTTTTTTTCAACATTAAAAACCGCACCTAACTTACCTGTTGCGACTCCAATTTCGGATGAATAGACATCGACATGATATTTATCTTTTAGTTTTTCATAAGGAATAAGAAACTCCTCATCACGAAACCCATTAAACGCAATTATAATGGCAATTTTTCTTTTTACCATCATTATGCCGTCGAGCTCTTTTTTAAGTATTTACGATATTTAATTTCCGCATACAATTCTATGATGAAAATTCTTATAATTGAAACAAATGGGACTACCAAAAGCATTGTAAAAAGTCCGCCAATACTTCCTCCTATCATAATGGCCAGCATGACAACTAGAGGATGAAGATTCACGCTATTCCCAACAACTAATGGTTGAACAAGTAGGTTGTCCACCATTTGAACGAGAGAAAATACAATAATAATTAAAACGATGCTTTCCAATGAAAACCCTTTTTCTACAATCGTAACCATAATTGCTGGAACAGCCCCCATTACGGGACCAAAATACGGGATTAAATTTGCAACTCCAGCAATTATTCCAATGACAAAAAAATACTTTACACCAATTATGCCTAATCCAATTGTAGATAATAATCCAATAATAAAAGCGTCCATTATCTGTCCTCGAATATAATTTCCTAGTTGCCGATCCATTCTATAGGCTAAATTACGATAAATTTCATAATATTTGTTCGGAATCAGATCATAAATCAAGCGTTTCAAGTGCTGACCATCTTTTAATAAGAAAAAAGTGATAAACGGCACAAGAATAATGATCATGAGAAAATTTATAACACTCTTTAATAGAAGCGGTAAGTTATTAATCAGCTGGACAAGGGACACCTCAACATTCTTACTGATTTTATTCACAATCTCTAGCCCATTTAAAGAAAAGTCTGGGAAAAATCCATTGATTTTTTCAAAAGTATTATTAACACTTATCTGAAGGAAACCCTTATATTGAGGCAGATTTTTATACATTGAAATAAATTCCCGAATTAATGATGGGACTAAAAAATACATCATGATGCCAACGGTACTAAAAAAAATAAAATAAATAAGAAGAATTCCCCAAATTCTGTTTAATTCATATCTTTTGTTTAATATACTAATAAGCGGATTTAACAGATAGGCTATAATCACTGATATCGCAACAGGAAAAAATATCGCCCATAATTTATATACCAAATATCCAACGACCAACAAACAAAAAATAAAGATTAAAATATCCCTTATAAATACAAAGGTGGTATTAACTATTTGTTTCATCGCTATCCTGCTTCTGATAACTATTTAGTAATTCGTTGCTTTTACGCATACGGGTACTAATAACTTTCCCAATATTCCATAATATCTTACATGCAATAGAAGGATATTCCTGTATTACTTTTAATAAATCTCCCCTAAAAAAAGAAATGACTTCAACTTGGTCACTTATAGCTACGGCAGAAGCAGATCTCATCGATTCATCCAATAAAGCCATTTCTCCAAAAAAATCTCCAGTTCTTAATAGCGCAAGCTCTTTTACCTTGCGTATACCTAACTCAAGATGGATATCTACCTCACCTTTTTTAATAATATACATACCAGCACCGGGTTCATTTTGTCTGAAAATATACTCATTTAACATATATTTCCTAATAAACATAAAACTCTCGATTTTCTTAAGTTGCATATTAGATAAATTATCGAATATTGGAACCTTCTTTAAATACTCTCTGATACTTTCTTTGTCCTTCTTAAAAATATTTCCCCAAATTGGATTGTCAATCATGTTAGATCAATACTCCTTTTATTATTAGATAAATAATCACTAGCAATATTAAGTAAGACTTTTCGATTATAAATCGTCTCATATCATATTCAAGAACTTTTTTGGAATATATAAAATTAGCAATAATTAGAACAATACCAACTGGATAGTATTTACCGACAAGTAAAAAAAACAACACCCCGCGGTAGAGCATGCGATTATAATTATATTGAAGGGGTCTTTGTTCCATCCTAATCGAACTATCATAGTAATAAAGCAACACGGACACTGCATAAGTAACAAAAACCATCATGGATGCGAGGAACATTCCTAAGTTGATATTGTATATCGAGATATTTGATAACTTCAACATATTGATAATACCAATATGTTGTTGAATCTGAATTGGAATAAAAAATACCGACGCGATTATCGCTACATGAATAAATTGATCAATTATAAAATTAATAAATTCTCTTCGTATTATGGTTTTTCCAAACATCATTTTTATTTTATCAACAAATATATGGGATACAAAAACAAGAAACAACCAGATTGAGAATCCGATATTATAATATGATACTGGAAAGGTCAAAACTAAAGCCAAAAGATAAAATATGGCTGAATGAAGAATAACGCCACTTATATGTGCGGTCTTTAATCGGTATATATGGTTTGTTTGGAAAACAAAATCACCCAGAACATGTGCTATTAGTACTAATAGAAAAAGATGAATCATAAATGGGTTCCTTTAGCTTTTCACTAATAATTTAATACAAATCCATTATAAAATCAACAAACTCCTGTTGATTGCTTTTTAACTTTGCACGAATTACATACTTTCCAGCAATGCTTTTTACAACGAACATGTTCATTACAATACCTTCTTTATCCGTAACCGATTCATTTTCGAATTGGACATCGGAACCAACTGGTTTTGTTCTGATCTCCCAAACTATTGTTTCGTTAGGTTTAACGACATTATCCTTCAAAACCTTAACAGAGCTCGGAATAACTGTTATTACTGGTTCCATTTGAATAAGTCCTCCTCCAACAACTTTTGTTAAGGTTATGTCATTTTTTACTTTTGCAGATGGT
This sequence comes from Candidatus Margulisbacteria bacterium GWF2_35_9, assembly GCA_001783275.1. Classification (GTDB taxonomy): domain Bacteria; phylum Margulisbacteria; class Riflemargulisbacteria; order GWF2-35-9; family GWF2-35-9; genus GWF2-35-9. The sequence continues at coordinate 2,345 of MFRH01000047.1, read as the reverse complement.
TTCGGTTTATCTTTCAGTTTCGGTTTATCCTCTTTATAAATTAGCTCTCTCTTTTCTTCTTCTAGTTTAATGGCGGCATTCACTTTGTTTGCCTGTTTTGCTTTTTCCCGGAGGTTTTCTTTATTATCTGTATTCGTTGACTCCTGTACATTAACATAATAATTAATCTTCTGATTGGATAATTTTGAAGCGATTTCGACTAAAAATAAACCCGTCTCGCCAAAAGCATACTCATAAATAATTGGTCTGTTTACAATTAAGGTATAAATTGATCCTGTAATCATTTGTTCCCCGTTGTTTAAATTCTTTACAGATACGATAACATTGAAAAATTTTTCTTCCGTCTCCTCTGAACTTTGCAGCTCAAAACGGAAATCTACCGGAAGGGTCTTCCCAACTGTCTTATTTAACTCATCTAAACTTTGTAAACGATACATACCTGAGTCAGCAGTTAACAGATTTATTTCTACTATTAGCTTCTTAGCAAATAACCAAGATCTTTTTTGATATATCTTTAGTTTTTCTTTAGCTTTAACTAGAGATGGAAGAATGATTGTTTCTCCCTTTTCATCAATTCCTAGTTCAATTTCGGATGACCATTTACGCTCCTTGATCTCAATAACATATTTATTCGGTTTTGCCTCTTGATTATGTATAATTAACTTCAAAGGAGCTCCCTTGCTGTACGTTGTAATATCTTTTTGTCTTGAAACAGTTACATTCCCATTTTTTATGGTTATATCGCAAATATTCTCAAATTTAACTTCATCAACTTCCTTTACTGATTGCAACTTGTAGTCAGACTCTCTTTCCGGAAGGGGTTTATTTTGCAATGGGTTTTCAGCAACCTGAACTGTCTGGGCTTGGACACCTTGTAGCGTCGTTTTCTTGTTATCTAAAGAAACCACCTCAACATTAAAAACGACATAGGAACCAAATTCATTTTCAATCGCTTTAATAATAAGAATCCGAGGGATACTAGTATCTAACTCACTGATTTGAGTCATTCCTTCCTCATTGGTTTTACTCGTTCGTTTGAAAGTCTGAGATGTTTTTGAATCGTATAATTCCCAATTGATTTTCTTTCCACTAACCGGTTTATTATTTTGATCAACTAACATAACAAAACAAGCACTCCCCTTGTCTCCAAGTTGTAACGATACATTAACCTCTTTTAACGGCACTAATTTATATATAAAATCTTTTACATTCTGAGGACTTGAATCTTTTAGACCTGGATCAGTCGGGGTATAAATATCGGGTTCGACTGTGAGAGTAAACTTCACTTTCTTTGAACTGTCCTGCTTTGGATACACTTTAATTTCGTATGTTCCCTGATTCAACGATGCGATGATTTTAGTTGTGGCAATCCCGACCTCATTTGTTAACACCTGAATCGGTGACAGTTTTTTCAGCTTATTATTCTCAAGATATCCAATGTCATATACAACTGGCAAATCAGATACAGGATAGCCACTTAAGTCTAATAATTTTACAACTAAAGCCTCTTTTAATTCCTTGCCTGCTGGTACTTTTTGATTATCACCCGATACTTTTTCAATACTATTTGCAATATTGGAAACAATCTTGACATAAAATGATACGTATTCCCACTTATTATCCTTCTTATACTGAGCTTTCACTTCCCTAACCCCGGATTCCCCATCATTTAAATAATTAAAACTACAGGTTCCATCAATTGCCGTCCGTTTTATTACAGTAACGGTCTTTGTATCGCCCTTAACTTTTTGAAGATAACTCCACCTTATTTCCGAATTATCAACAGGATTACCATAATAATCTTCAACTTTCATAACAAAATCCTGTTTGAATTTAGCGTTCACATTCACTAGCTGATTATCACCAGCAATAATCGTTGCTTTATCGATTCCTCTCGGCAATAAATTTATGGTGATTCTTTTTTCAACATTGTTAACACCTTGTGGATAAATCACTGCTGTATAGACTCCACGTTTTTCCGGCAGAGTAAAAGAGAAACTTCCTTGCCCATCTATATTTGTTTGGGTATCTGCACCTTGACTTGATTTTGTTGAGCCATCAATGAAAAAATCCAGACTTACTTTAACCTTCTTAGATGGATTTCCAAATTTATCTAGCGCTTGAAATTGGAACAACTTTGTCACTTTATCTGCTACATAATAATCCCTTTTTTGATCGTCCGGATTTACAAGTTTTATCGAACCAGTTTTGATTCCTTTTACCTTAAATGGATAATAGACCCTTACTTTGTACTCAGAATCTGTTAAATATAAATAATATTCACCTGCTTCTTCTGGTGCATCGAAACTAAACTTTCCAACACCTTGATTATTATTTATATTTAA
>MFRH01000046.1:19574-32655 GCA_001783275.1 Candidatus Margulisbacteria bacterium GWF2_35_9 | reverse complement strand
AGAAAAATCTAATTGGACTTTAGCGGTTGGAGTCCATCCTGAGTTCTGAACCATTTCACGAAATTGTTCACTGCTAATATTATCAACATCTCTTAATACATAATTAGTAGCTATCTTGCTTCTTTCTATTGCTGTCACCACTGGTATTTTTACTACTAATTTTATTTTTTGAAGTAACTCCTGTTTCAAGACATCATAGTTATTCATATCAAAACGATTATCCGGTTTCTGAATCCAATCAACAGCTCCGAGTTCAAGACATTTGATCGTTATGTCTGCACCTTTTCTTGTTAGGGCACTTACCATAATTACTGGTATATCGTATCTTTTTTTAATTACTTCAAGTGCTTCTAGACCGTTCATCCGAGGCATTTCAACATCAAGTGTAATTAAATCCGGTTTATAGGTGGTTAAAATTGACAATGCTGCTGCCCCGTCAACCGCTGTTTTGATTGTACCGATACTTGGATCCGAAGCGAGAATTTTGCTTAGAAACGATCGAATAAACAAGGAATCATCAACGACAAGAATATTTATTTTAGACTTCATATACTATAACTCCTGCAACACTCTTTCGATTAACGTTGAAACATCAACAATTAATGCGACGGTTCCGTCTCCAAGAATTGAAGCACCTGCTATTCCTGGAGAATCAACCAAGCTGTTGTCAAGAGATTTAATTACAACTTCCTGTTCACCAATTAACCCATCAACAACAAAACCAATTCGATGTTCAGCCATCCCAACTATTACTACCTGAACACGATCCTTTTTCCTATTTTCATTTCCGAGCTGGAATATTTCATCTAGTCTTAAAATATTAATGACTTCATTTCGTATTCGAATCGCTTCCTGATTTGCAATCTTGTAAATCTGTTTTTTTGTCACTTCCTCAATTGAAATAACATTAACCAGCGGTATTGCATAAACAGATTTTGTCACTCTCGTTAACAAGGTTGAAATAATAGCTAAGGTTAGAGGTAATTTTATCGCTAACGATGTGCCTTTCCCTTTTTCAGTCAGAATCTCAATGACACCATTTAGTCTTTCAACGTTTTTCTTAACAACATCCATACCCACTCCACGACCAGACAAATCTGATACCTGTTTTGCAGTGGAGAATCCTGGCAAGAAAATCAGATTTACGGCTTCTTTATCCGTCATATTTTTTGCATCATCCTCAAGAATTAAGCCTTTACTGATTGCTTTGGCTTTTAATGCATCAATATCGATTCCATTCCCCTCATCTTTAATTTCAATAATAATTGAACTACCTTGATGATACGCGTTCAATAAAATTGTTCCCTCTTCATGCTTTCCTGCAGCTCTTCTCTCTGAAACTGTTTCGATACCGTGATCAACGGAGTTCCTAACCAAATGCATAAGAGGATCACTTATCTCCTCAACGACAGATTTATCCAGTTCTGTATCTTTCCCTTGAATAACTAAGTTAATTTTTTTATCTAATTTTCTTGATAAATCTCTAACAACTCTTGGGAACTTATTAAACACTTGATCAATCGGTACCATTCTAAGCTGCATGATGCCTTCCTGCATTTCATTTGTAATTCTCATTAACTGGGAAATTGTTTCCTTTAACTCCGCCACCTTCGCATTTCGTCCGAATACTCGTTCCAAATCACTTTCCAACTGAACAAATCGAGCTTTATTAATAACAAGTTCTCCAGCCGTATTTAACAAACCATCAATTTTCTGACTATCCACTCGAATCGTTGTGGACAATTTTCTTTTGGGATCAGTATCTCTGGTACTATTAGTGGATGGCCGATCAGAAGCAGACTCAATTTCGAGTTCAGATTCTTCAGTATTTTCAGAATATGATAATTCTAGGATATCGTCTGGTTCTTCGACTTTCTGTTTTATTACTGGAATTGGAGTGGATTTTGCTACAGGCTTTTCTTCGTCTTCATATTGAGTATTTTTTGATGACAAGCTCACTATGCTTATACTTTTAACCTCTGGCATTACTAATTCATTCTTAATAACATCTTCTGTTACAATTGAAGAAAACAGTATTTTTACCTCACTAATTTCATCCTCTTCCAAATCTTCTTCTTTTGGATTAGACATAATTAACTCACCGAGTTCTTTCACTTTATTAAAAATCATAAACATAAAAAGAGAAATAACGTCACACTCATCACCAATCTTAACATCAACACCATAAAGGGTTAGATCAGGGTCATCGTTAATTTTTTCTATAGCCATTCTTTCTTCAACACTTATCTGAACACCCATGAACTCTGAAACACGATCAACCTCAATCGGTGGTAAATCTTTTGATTTTTCCTCGACAACTGTTGCTGTTAGTTCGAGTTCTATTCCGACAGGAGGGATTTCGATTTCCACTTCGGGTGCAATTTCCTCAACCACTTTCTTCGGTTTTTTTAATTTTTTTGCACCTTCTTCACTATTGGCTAATATATCTTTTAATTTTCCAGATACAATACTGATATTAGTATTAAACACACCACTATCTACTTCACCCATCAGATCCATGAGCACATCTAATACCTCAAACATCACATCTAAATGGCTAGATTCTAAGTTGAATTTTTTATCTCTTATTAGATCGAAAATGCTTTCGAGACTATGCGTCAGTTCAGTCATTTTATCGAAGCCGACGAGGCCTGAGCCTCCTTTAAGCGTGTGGGCTGCACGAAATACTTCGTTAATTATCTCTTCGTTTTTTTTATCTTTTTCTAAAGCTAAAAGACCATCATTTAGAATCCGAATCTGTTCTTCCGCTTCATCAATAAAATCTTGAATATCAATTTCAAATCCCATAGGTCTCTCTTCTACATCATATTCATACTGGAATCATTCACTTTTGAAAGATCCAATAATATGATCAAATTTTCATTTACTTTTCCAACACCTTTAATATAATTTGAGTCGACACCACCCACAATAGGAGACGGCGGTTCTACAAGACTTGCCGGTAATCTAAGTACTTTTGATACACCGTCTACAATCATACCGATAATTTTATCTTCAATTTCGACTACAATAATTCGAGTTTCCTTCGACTCATCCTGTACAGGTAAATTAAACCGTTTTCTCAAGTCGATAACAGGAATTACTTTTCCCCTAAGATTAATAACACCTTCAACATAATCTGCTGTTCTTGGAATTTCAGTAATATTTTCCATTCGAATAATTTCCTGAACGGCTAGAATATCAATACCATACATTTCTTCACCAAGCAGGAAAGTAACCAGTTGATAGATGTCCTCTTCCTTAGAAAATAACTCAGCATCTATATTCATCGCAAAATCATCTTTTCTAGAATCTTTTCCCATTTATGGCCCCCCTTTTACAGGTTTATAATTTTTTTCCCCAGTCATTATAAAACTCTGATTGTTCGCTTCCTATTAAGAAATTGTATGCGCTGGAATTCATTAAGTCAATGAAAACCGGAAAACTTATTGCAGGGATTTTACATATGCAATTGTTTCATTATTTGGTTTTTCTGTAAGCAAGAGAGACAACTTTTCCAATTTATCTTTTTCCGTATTTACAGACTCAACATTAATGACAGTACTCTCTTTAATAAATGTTTTCTCAATCTTAAAAAGCTTATCCGCTTTCACAGCTATTATTGGCAAATGAGTAATAATAATCAGCTGTTTATTAACCGACATTTGTTTTAACACATTTCCCATTTTTATCGCTATATCGCCACTGACTCCGGCATCAATTTCATCGAATATATAGACATTAATTGTAGAAGCACTCATTAATGCTGCTTTTAATGCCAACATGACTCTTGAAGTTTCTCCTCCCGACAGTTTATCAAATTGGTAAAAGTTGCTTCCGACATTCACTTTTATAAGAAAATTAAAATTATCATATCCATTTTCATCAATTTCATTTTTCTTAATGAATGATGCTGTTAAATCGGTTTTTCCCAATTTTAAATCCAATAGTTTAATTTTCATTTGATGCATGACTCTATCTGCAACTATTTGACGTACTGATGACAATTTTTCGGCAATCAGGTCAAGTTCACTTTTAATTTTTAATTTGTGATTTCTACTTTTCTCAATATCATGTTTATAATCATCCTGAGAAGATAAACGCTGCTCCATGTCATGCTGATAAGTAATAATTTCCTCAATACTTTTCCGATACTTTCTCTTTAGATCCTCTAATATATTGATGCGATCTTCAATATTATCAATACTCGTTTCATCCACCTCGCTGTATTGCTGCTCTTTTCTCGTAAATTCCCATAGGACATCATCCATATCTTTCAAGCTTATTTCAAAACGTTCCTTTAATCCTTTCAGGGACTCATCCTCTCCATATAAGTAGTTCAAACCGATCAATGCCTTTTCTCCACTTGAACAGGTTTCGTCCAATTGCAATCTGATGTTTTGTATTTTATTGACTAAGTTCATTTTTGTTTTATTATTCTTAAGTTCTTCGAATAGGGTTTTATCCTCATCTATCTGGGGATTGATCTTCTTAATTTCTTCCATCTGAAATTTATAAAAGTCGAGATCTACTTCAGAAATAATTTTTCGCTCTATGTCCTGTAGTTGTGATCTCAAATAGCTGTATTCATCAAACTTAATCCTAAATTCATTTAGAACGTCTTTTTCTTCCACGCTCATAAACCGATTTAAAATTCCAAGCTGATCTTCTTGAAATATGCTGTAATTATTCTGAGAATGAATATCTAATATTAATTCTGTGAGGATTTTAACGCTTTTTATTGAAGCGATTTCTCCATTTATGAAAAACTCCATTTTTTTATTAATGATGATACGAATTTCTAAAGTATTGCACTCATCACTGCTTTCAATTCCAGCGACATGTAAATTTTTTTTTAAACCGTCAACCTCAAATAAGATATTAATTACTGCTTCTTTCCCCCATTGGCCAACAACTTTTGATCCGGGTTTGAATCCTAATGGAATGGATAGAATATTTACTATCATACTTTTTCCAACACCAGATTCACCAATGATCACATTTAAATTGGGAGAAAATTCTAGCGTTGTTTTCTCTATAAACAGATAATTTTCAATACTTAGTTTTTTTAACATCTGTTCGTTATAGCTTCCCACTCCAGTTCAACTTGTTTCTAAGTCCATCGATAAACGTGTGCTTACTGAAACGAACAAAATTTATAAATTCATCTGAATAGCTGATGCTTATTTGTTTATTACTGAAATGAACAGGTTCGTTTCCATCGATCGAAAACCAATTATCTTTTCCTTTTGGAATAATTTTTATGGTATCTCCCGAAGAAACGACCAATGAACGTACCGTTAATGAATGGGAACATATGGGAGTGATAATAATAGCCTTTGTGTCAGGAAAAATGATCGGGCCACCTGCTGACAAATTATAGGCGGTTGACCCAGTAGATGTTGATAGGATAAGGCCATCGGCTTTGTAAGTTGTCAAATACATATCATTTAAATAGACTTCCAGCTCGATCATTTTGATTCCATTATTTTTTATGGTAATTTCATTTAAAGCCAACTGCTGTGATTTTTGATAGGTCATTTGCAACAAATGTCGTTCATCAAAAAAGTACGCTTCTTGTGTATAGTCCTCCAAGGCTTTTCTGATATCTTTACTTTGAACCTCTGCTAAAAACCCCAAGTTGCCTTTGCTGATCCCCAGCAAGGGAAGCCCGTACTGAAGCGCGACCATGGAAGCACGAAGGATTGTTCCGTCTCCTCCCAAGGTAATCATCAATTGATGATCCGATAATACTTTTATTTGAACATCCGTAACCTGAGTGACTTCAATCCCCATTTTTTCAATTTTAGCTACAACACTACTAATATCTGTTTTACTGATATTTTGATTATTCTCAAGATAGTACAATGCGACTTTATTCATTATAATTTCACTCTTTTCTGAGTATATACAGTGGTTCTACCCCATGAAAACAAGTAACTGGATTGATCTATAATTTGAAAATGATTTCCTGTCAGCGGAAAAGATAAGCTGATAACAATCGTTCCTTCTAAGACTTCTTCCTTTATTTTTTTCATTATTTTATTAACCGTACCTTTTTTAAACGTCGTCCAAGCTAAGTAAATTATAGCATATTCCGCCCATGAATAATCCAGAAAATCTCCCTCGATGACATCAATATCATTCAAATTCAATGCATGTTGAATTAAGTTGGCTTTATGAATAAGTTTCTGGTTTGAGTCAATTCCCATACTTCGAAACAGATACTGCAAATTTAAAAAAAACACTAGTCGACTATCTCCACAACCAACATCCAGAAAACTTTTTGGGTTGACGGTTGAGTTTTTTAATATTTTTTTTATTATTCGATTTATTGTAAATAATGGGGTGAACCCAAATATATGATCGTTCTCAGATTTTTTATTTACATAATAATAAGGAGAGAAAAAAAGATACTCAAGGGAAAAATAGAGATAAAATTTCCAAATTCGCGGTTTTAATATAACAAATAGAATCTCTCTTAAAAAAATATAAACCTGTAATAATCCATAATAAATAATCATATGTCAATTATATCATATGGGCCTCACGCCAAGAATCGATCCTTAAATAATCCCCCAGACACTAAGATGTCTTTCCCCCTTTGATAAAGGGGGCTAAAAATATTATGTAAAATATACTAATTTAAATCACTTTTTAATTAAACTTATAAAAATACCAAAGGAAACTGTTTTATTTTTTTAGAAAAATAGGTATGCTTAATAGTATGAATAAATCAGTCACTTTTTTTCTTAGCATTTTTTATTTCTTTTTTGCGGTCGTATGGGCGATTCTTTATGGGATGATCGCTGGATTTATTTTTAAGATAATCGCTACATGGGAAGACTTTTTTGTGATCAGCAATAAAGAGATACGCCAATGGAAACGATACTCCAAGCGTTCCTATGAAAAATACATTAACGAAAAAATATCAGCTAAAAAAGTAAAAGCATATGAAATTCCAACCGTTAGGGAAGCCATTAAAAAAGAAAACACCCGACAACCATTTCCCATCTATAATATTGTGGTTAATCTGATCGTTGCGATTATTTTAATGCCCTTTCGGGCAATAGCCGGATTCATAGAAGGTCCGATGATTGTATTTGATGATTTTAAACATTTTTGGGAGTTACGTATTGTTCGTAAAGACCCCAAAATATATTATGAAGAATTGTTCAAAATATAGTCATTGAAAAAGGAGAGACAGATGGAGAAAGAAAAGGTTCTGGTAGTTGAAGATCATTTAAAGCAAAACAAGATACTTTGTGATATTGTAGAAGAAGCTGGTTACACAGCGATTCCTGCCTTCAATGGCATCGAAGCATTTGCTCAACTTAGAAAACATCGACGTGGGCTAGGTTTTTTATCTAATAAAATTTCCTGTGTGTTACTCGATTGGAACATGCCAGAAATGAATGGGGAACAATTTATAAAAATACTTCGAAAAGAAGAACACCAAAAGACCTTTCGAAAATATATTCCGGTTGTTATTGTCAGTGCATATGATGAAGATGAAAAAAAAGAGCTTTCTGCTGATAGTTACTTTGGCATGGCCGCTGCTTATATTACAAAACCCTATAAAAAACCTGAAATTACAGACATTTTGAATCGAATTATTAAACAGAACGACAGCGAAACCTTAATCGAACTTAATCGAGAATATATTCTAAATAAATCACCAAAACAGCTCGAGGACGAGAAAAAATTACTAATGAAACTGGAAGCATACTATACCGGGGAAAACAATGAAGAAGCACTTGAATATATCGGCAAAATTCGTGATATCATTACAGTTGATTATGATAAATGTTTTTTCTCTGGTAACTATAAACCTGAACGGATGGAATTTTTACAACGCATAAAACTAATGTGCGACGAGGAACATAACGCTATTTTAACCAGCATGAAAATAAAATAAGATCAATATTACTCAGTGCGGATTGGGAGGCGAATGGTAAAGGTGGTGCCTTTACCAACTTCTGAATCGAAGCTGATATATCCTTGATGTTCCTCAATAATTCGATTTACTATTGTTAATCCCCAGCCTCTTCCACCGGTATCGTTTCCATACTCCGTTTGGTTACCGCTAATATATGGCTGCCATACTTTTGCTTTCATGTCGTCGGGGATACCTCTTCCGGTATCAGAAAATTTAATATAAATATCTTTCCCTTCCATATAACTCTTTATCGTAACAGTTCCACCATCTGGCATGGCTTCTCGTGCGTTTGCCATCAGGTTGGTAAACACCATCTGCATATCTCGGTACACTCCAAGTGTTTTTGGAAGTGGCATTAGCTCTTGTTTAACCGTGTATCCACTTGCCGGAATCAATTTTAAACATCCGTTAATGGCATCATTAATATCAAGAAGGGATTCGATCCGGTCTTCTAATCCATCACTCTTTGACAATCTGAGTGTTTCCTTAACAATACTTAGTGCATTATTTATTTCTTCAAATATTTCTTGTTTCTTTGGTTCATCCTCTGGCTTGGTATCTAAGGATTCCGTTAAATGCATAATACAATTCAGCGGTGTTCGAAGTTCATGGGAGAACTGACGGTGCAAATGCCCCACGGATTCATTTTTCTTTGAACGCAAAATCTGGATTTCGGCATCGTGCAAACGTTTCTGGTTGGCTAAAAAGTTCTTTTCTATTTTTTCATAGGGAGTTAGTTTATAAAAAATCGCAGAAACAAAGGTTTTTATTTGTTTAATAAAATCGAAATCCTTCTGACTGTATTCTTTTTGAGAACTTCGTTTTCCCATAATTATAATTCCTTCAAGTATTTCCGGCGATGACAAGGGCAATAAAATACATTGCTCATTTGCTTTGTAGCCTATCTGAATGAGCAATTTGCAAACATCTTTCTCTAAATTATCAAATAGCACATAACCGGGGTAGTTTTTTAAATAGCTAATTAACTTACTCTCTTTTTCCAAGCGAATGCTATTATCCGTCTCTTTATCCACTAACAGGTAATGGCTTAACATATTATCTGAATCTCTTACTGCAACAATAATGCTGGTTCGTTCAAGTTCAAAGGCATCGTAAAGCGTATCCTCGACATTGTTAATAATGGTTAATCGGTCGGATTCCTCAAAAAGATCATCGGAGAGTTTGGTTATTATTTTATCACTTTCATAATAGCCCCGAATAAATTTGCGTTTGGCGGTGGTAACCAGAAAATTGCTAAGGGGAATGGCTGTAAATGCCCAAAAAACGGAAAGTGCTAATATTGCAAGTAGTTGCAAAATTGGGATGGTCGCTAATCCATAAAATGCTAGCAATATCGATAAAAATATACCGGAAACGACCAATCCATAAGAAACCGTTCGAGTTACAGCTAATCGAATGTCCATGAGTTCGTGTTTGAGAATAGCGTAAGTCATAACTGTCAATAATATTAAAACACCCATTGGTCCAATTAACTCAAATTTATGTTTATTTAATATAGGCAAATATAAACTAAATATTGAGCCTATTGTATACGAAACCAAAAAGCCCATAAGCATTATAAATATTTGATTTTTACTTTCCTTATATTCCTTTTGGCCAAATTTCTTAAATAGAATAAATAAACTAATAAATACATAAAGAGCAAAATATAAACCAAATATCTTGTAATGAACACTAAACTCTCCATATCTAACTCCATTTCTAACAATTAATTCTTTAATATAGATATTAGAGAACGATATAAAACTAAAAAAAATACTTGGAATCCAAAGAAGGAGTACTTTGATTTTACTTAACTTAATTTGATTAACTGGAAAATACCATGAGAACATTATAAGCAAGGGCGGATGTAATGCAGCGAAAAATATTGTTAATCGTTGAGAGAAAAGAATTGATAAGCCATGATGAGAAGTGTATTCAATTAAAAAATTACCAAAAACATAGCCAGCAATAACCAGTGCTAATAGAAAAAATATTCGATGTGTTGAATTTGCGAATTTATTTAATAAAATAAATCCGCCAAGTATTAGAATCAAGGCTGTCGCTACTAATTCATAGTAATACACTATTTCCATTAAATGCTATTTTTTATAGATAAAAAACCTTGATCTTTTATATTGAAGGTACTCATCTCATAACCCTTTGGACCTAGTTCTTTTAATTCATCAACACTTCTTGTTATTAGGTTCCAATCTGCAGCGATATCAGCAAAAAAACCTATTGGGAATTCACTAAAACAACCAACTTCAATTTCGCCCCCGTTGTTTAATGATTTTGCTAAAACGCTTGTTAATCTTCTCACCATAATATCCGATAAATAATCAAATAGCCCAGCACTATAAATATAATCAATATCCTTAATACTTGTAAATTTATTTCTAAATCTAACAAAACTATAGATATTTATGTTTAAAGGGATTAGCTCAACAAACTTGGGTAATATAGGTTTTATTCTTGATGTTGCAAATTTTAGTGCATTTTTATCCATATCTATTAGGATAATTTTCTTAGGATAAATCTCTCGTCTAATTAATTCATAAATTTCAGTAGCAGGACCAGAAGCAACTGACATTATCGTTACATTATTCTTTTTATCCACTAATCCTTTAATTTTATTTACAAAATATTCTCTTCTCATCCGGACTGAAATACTTGATCTATCATTTACGACATATTTATGCAACATTTTCCCTAGCTTTGTTGTACCTTCATACTTATCAGCATACATTAATTCCATAGTAAGATAATCACCATCATATCCATTCGGTTTTTCAATAACTCGTTTTGTTACTTTTCCCTGTTTCCAGTAGTCATTTAAAAGATTTCTATATGATAGTTTATAATAATTAGCCAGTGAATCTGAAAGGTTATTTGTTATTTTTTTGCAATCTTTATGAAATTTTTCTATTACTTCTGTTACTTCAGGCATAAATCTATCATAATCCTTACTTTTTATATGGGTAAGATCTTTTTCCCATTTTTCTAATTGCATTACAAAAGATTCCAGTAAAAAATGATAAGTACTTTTCGTACTTAATTTCTTTTTCTGTGCGATCTTTAAATCTGGATTTAATATAACTTTTTGCGTTGTTAGTTCCTGTTTCTTTGTAACAGTTTCTGATTTTTTATTTCCCATTTTATACCCCTATATTAGATTGATACTAATATATCGTGTAATCACAGCAAAAATTGCAATTTTTTATGTATGTTCTAATTATACTCATAAAAGTTAATTTTAGTAGTTTTTAGAAAATAAATGGCTTTCAGGCGTTACCCTTCTATCTGGATTTTGCAAAATCCATCCACTTTGGAGGATGAGGTTTGATAGGAATCTGTATATTGGATTATTTTTAAGGTATAGTATTATTATGAAAAATTATTTCATTCTTTTTTTAATCATCGGCTTAACCATGAGCAATATTTCTGTCGGTCTTCGTTGGTTGCAAAAGGGAAAATACGAGAGAACCGAAATCACCAAACTTCGATATGTTACGTTTCTTATTATTCTAATTCCTGCAATTCTTTTAGTTGCCATTGGATTTATTATCGGTAAATTTTCACATCCTTAAGCCTTTTATTCGAAAAATGTAATACTTAAAATAATGCAAGAAAGCCTTGTAACAGAAAGAAATACATTGACTTTAACCTGCTAAAACTTTAAAATTTTGATAGTACTATTCATTAATCGAAAGGAGTCTATCATGACTAACAACAATCACAATGGTTTATATTTCATAATTGGTGCTTTAATCGGATGTATCGGAGGTATTTTATATGCTCCAAAACCAGGAAGAGAAACACGTGAAGCGATTAAGAAGACGATCGATGAACATCAGGATGCTATTGATAGAACAAAAGAATCTGCTGAAGATTTAATATATCGAACAAAAAGTCAAATTGAAGAACTGATTGATAATGTATCACAAAGTATTGAGTCAAAAATTCATAAAAAAGTTGGAGAAACTGGAAAGAAATAAGTTTAAAATTCTATGGAACTCACGGTACAAATATTAACTATTATTGTCGATGTACTGATCATCATATTTTTCTTGTTGATGATCATCATGGCTTTGCTATCCATTAAAACAATGAGGAAAATTTCAAAATTTGTTGATAACCTCTCGGATCTTCATTTCTGGTTATCCATATTTAAAAAAATTCCGACATCGCTTAGAAAAAAGAAGTAAGTATGCTAAGTGCTGCAGAGATTAGACAAAAGTTTCTTGATTACTTTAAAGATAACGGCCACAGTTTTCAAAAGAGCGCCTCTTTAATACCCGAAGACAAAACAGTTCTTTTGACTATTGCCGGCATGATTCCCTTTAAACCCTATTTTATGGGGAAGAAAAAACCGCCTTTTTCTCGTGCATGTTCTGCTCAAAAATGTATCCGGACGAATGATATCGATAATGTCGGTCATACTCCCAGACACCATACTTTTTTTGAAATGCTGGGCAATTTTTCCTTCGGTGATTATTTTAAAAAAGAAGCCATCCATTATGCTTGGGATTTTCTAACTCGGGTATTGGAAATTCCTAAAGAAAAATTGCATATTTCCATATTTAGAGATGATGATGAAGCCAATAATCTATGGCTTTCAGAAACCGATATTAGTAAAGACAGAATTTATCGTTTGGGAGAAAAAGATAATTTTTGGGAATCTGGCCCTACTGGACCATGTGGCCCCTGTTCCGAAATATATTATGATAATGGCCCAGACCCAGACTGCAAAGAAAGTAATTGTTCTCCGGGATGCGACTGCAACCGATTTGTGGAAGTATGGAATCTGGTATTTATGCAATACAACAAGGATGAAGTTGGAAAGCTAAGCCCCCTACCCAATCAAAATATTGACACTGGAATGGGGCTTGAACGCATTACATCTGTTCTTCAACATGTTAAATCCAATTTTGAAACCGATCTATTTACGCCAATCCTAAATAAAATTAAAATATTTACAGAGCATACGAATAACAAAACGGCGCTATATGTTATCGCAGACCATATACGGGCTTCTGTTTTCTTGATTGGAGATACGGTATATCCCGGGAACGAAGGACGAGGCTATATCCTAAAGAAAATTCTACGACGGGCCATTCGTTTTGGTAAACTACTGGGTAT
>MFRH01000046.1:10512-19562 GCA_001783275.1 Candidatus Margulisbacteria bacterium GWF2_35_9 | reverse complement strand
TTTGGTATCTCTTGGAGAAACGGTTATTTTGCATTACGGCAAATTCTACACTGAACTGCAAAGCAATCAATCTTTAATTCTTGAAATACTGGAAAGCGAAGAGGCCAACTTTTCTAAAACTCTGGATTTTGGTCTGACGATGCTTGAAGATATCATTACTAATAAAAAGATAGTTTCAGGCGACGATGCGTTTAAACTTTTCGACACTTACGGATTTCCACTTGAACTCACAATCGAGATCGCAGAAGAGAAAAATATTAAAGTCGACATTGATACGTTTAATACTCTGATGCAAGAACAAAAAGAACGTGCGAGATCGAGTGCCGAGTTTTATAAAGATGGCGAGAAACCTCTTGGAGGAGAAGCTATTATTGCTAAAACTGATACTGAAAAAATAGAAATGGCTCGAAACCACAGCGCAACCCACTTGCTTCAGGCAGCTCTACAAAAAGTATTAGGTACCCATGTTGCACAATCGGGTTCATTGGTTTCACCGGAGCGTTTACGTTTCGATTTTACCAACCCAAAAGCACTAAGTGCAGACCAACTACAAAAAGTAGAAGATATCGTTAATACATTTATACTAGAGAATGTTGAAGTTAAAAAAACCATCATGGATTATGATGATGCGATCCAAATTGGTGCGATGGCTCTGTTTACAGAGAAATATGATAAAGAAGTACGAGTTGTTAAAATGGGAGACTTCTCTACAGAACTCTGCGGGGGGACCCATGTAGAGCGCACTGGAGATATTGGTCTGTTTAAAATTGTCAGTGAGTCGTCTATCAGTAGTGGAATTAGAAGAATTGAAGCGATTACTGGTGCATACTCCTTAGACTTCGTTAATACTAAAGTAACGATTCTCGATACTATGGCACAACAATTTAAAATTAAACCGGAAAATGTACCTGAAAAACTGGATCAACTTCAAAACGAAATAAAAGAACTATCTAATCAAATTAAGCAATATCAACAAAAAGAACTTAACATTCATGCAAAAGAGTTATTAATGCAAAAGAAAACCATAGGTGAATTTAATTATATTTGCATTAAAATGAAACAAGCATTCTCTATTGATCAGTTAAAAAAACTCAGTGATCTCATAAAACCAGAAGTGAATGGTATGAGTGCAATCGGTGCAGTAGCAAATAATCAGTTCGTTCTCGTTATATCCTGTAACGAGTCAGTTGTAAAAAATAAAAAAAATGGTGCTGGATCGATTATTAAAGAATTGATAGATACCACAGGTGGTAAAGGTGGCGGATCGCCTTTCATGGCGCAAGGAACTTGGGCTGTTTCAGATGGAGAAAAAGTATTTTCTCTATTAGAACCCACGATCCAAAACGTTTTAGTTTGAAAACTCTTGGAATTGATTATGGCACAAAAAATATCGGGCTCAGTTTATCTGACCCAGATAATAAAATGGCCTTTCCCTATGATAAAATTTCCCCAGATATCTTCTTTTCTAAAATAAACGCCATTATTGAAGAAGAAGAAATTTCTCGTATCGTTATAGGAAAACCTTTGAACATGAAAGGCAACTATACTAAAATGACAGATACAGTCGCCGAATTTAAAACCCAATTGGAAAAAGCGGTTCAGATACCGGTGTTTTTTCAAGATGAACGACTTATGTCCATGCAAGTAGATAAAGGGCTTCAATTTATGGGAATTAATACAAAAAAAAGACGGGAAGTAAAAGATGCTTTGGAAGCAACCCAAATATTACAACAATTTCTGGATATCGAAAATGCGAAAAATTAAGATAATTCTTATGTGTTTACTGCTTCTCGGGGTCAGTTTTACTCGGGAAGTTTTAGTGTCTATCCCAAAAGGGGCATCTTCTTCCTCTATTGCGAAACAACTCAAGGAAATGGATATTATAAGCAACGAGACATTCTTTAAGCTCAAGCTAAAGCTAATGAAACGAGAAAATAGTTTTCTATATGGCAATTTTCTCATTGATCCGGATGTACCCTTACAGGACTTAATCCTTCAGCTTCAAGATCGAAATCGTTTGGCATTAATTAAAGTAACTATTCCCGAAGGATATAATCTATATAAAATTGATAAGCTTTTAACTGAGGTTGGGTTAATAAAAGAAAATGAATTTTACTCCTATACAACAAGCCCTAATATGTTTCGCCATTTAATTAAAGATAACCCCTATCTTCGAGAGGAAGAATCTGTTCCGAGACTCGAAGGATTTCTTTTTCCAGATACCTATTTATTTGAATATGATACCAGTGTTGAAAAAATTGTGAGTACTATGTTTAAAAATTTTGAAAAAAAAGTGATTCCACTTTACCTTGATGCTCAGATGAAAAAAACATTGCCGATTCGGCTAAGAAAAGTGCTCAGTTTTTACAACATTATATCGCTTGCTTCTCTGGTAGAGAATGAAGCGATGGTTGATGATGAACGTTCAATGATCGCTTCCGTTTATATGAACCGGATGAATAAGCGGATGATTCTTGGTGCTTGTCCGACTGTACTATACTCACGCTTGCTAAAAGGATTACCATGGAAAGAGACTTTGTCCTATAAAGATACCGAGATTGAAAGCGACTATAATACTTACCTCAATACCGGATTACCTCCATCACCAATCAGTAGTCCCGGACTTAAGTCGATTCAAGCAGCCATGAATCCGGCAAAAACTCCCTATTATTATTTTGTATCCAAACGGGATAGAACACATCATTTTTCAGTAACCGAAAAGGAGCACTTGAACTGGTCTAGAAAACTCAGTAAGCTCGATAATAATTAATCGTTTAAGCTAACATTTAACAAACAACGTTCCACTTTTGAAAAAACATCTTCCACGGTAATTCTCTTTATACATTCGTAATTATGACATCGTTTCATCGTGCCCAGTTTATTGCATGGAGCACAGTCCATTCGGGTTTCAACCACATTCTCACGATTATTAATTGCATGCCATTGAATGGGATCGGACATACCAAAAATTCCAACGACTTTAATCCCTAAGTAAGCCGCCAGATGCATAATCCCATTATCATTGGATATTAGAAGTTCAAGATCCTTCAATATTGGAACTATCTCAGTAATTGTTTTATTCTTTACTATTTCAATACCTGACACGTCAATATTGTCCCATGAGTCAACATTATCATCGGGACCTAAAAATACTTTAAACGTGTAGGTGGAATTTGTCTCCGATATTTTTTTTATGAGTTCAATAAACTTGTCTTTATTCCATACTTTTTGCTTCCATTTAGACGATGGATGTATACCAATGCATCTTTTTAAACTGCTTTTTCTAACCGGCATATGGAGATCTATCTTACTGAAAACCGAAACAGCAAGATTATAGAAATTCACCGTCTCATGAATGTTTAGGGAATACGCTGCACTTAAAGTGCTAAACTGATGTTTTACATATCCATTCACCCTAAAAGCCACGCTGTTCTTTGGAGCCATTAAACACATAAAAAAACTTGTGATATAGGCATATTGTTCAAAATCGATTATCACATCATATTTGTTTCTATTTTGTAGTGAGTATACAAATAGATTAAATAAGGACATTAGCTTTCTATAACTTTTAAAATTGTGTAACTTAATATTTTTTTGTTTCAACAGCTCATATACTTGATGATTCGTATTCCAACTTATAATGTTAAAGGTACTATTCGGATACTTGTCCGCCATAGATGATAACGTAGGAAGAAGTAATACCGTATCTCCAACTGAACCCAGCCTCAGGATGAGAATATTTTTAATTCCATCCTGAGAAATATTCTTCTGCTTAACTTTACAGAAAAGATGTAGAACAACTCGTATAACGTACTTATCAATTAATTTAATCAAAACTAGCCTCGTATATAGATTATAACTTAAACACTACCTCTTTATCATAATCTACACTCACAATACTTCCAAGTCCAATTTCACCGGAGAGTATTTTTAGGGCCAGTTTATCTTGAATCTCTTTAATAATGACACGCTTTAATGGTCTCGCACCAAATAATGGGTCATACCCTATTTTAGCGATATGCTTAATCAGATCACCAGTAAACGTTAATTCGATATCTTTTTTCTTTAAACGCTCTTTCAAAATATTTAGTTGCAACTCAACAATACC
Organism: Candidatus Margulisbacteria bacterium GWF2_35_9; assembly: GCA_001783275.1. Classification (GTDB taxonomy): domain Bacteria; phylum Margulisbacteria; class Riflemargulisbacteria; order GWF2-35-9; family GWF2-35-9; genus GWF2-35-9. The sequence goes on along the minus strand of MFRH01000046.1, from coordinate 15,454 downwards.
CAGAATATTAGTTTCACTTAAACTTGAAAAGATAATTAAATCATCAATTCGGTTTAAAAATTCTGGTCTAAAATAATCTTTTAACAAGGCATTTATTTTCCCACTCACTTCTTCATAACTGTCTGCTTTTAAAATTAACTCACTGCCGATATTTGAGGTCATGATGATTACCGTATTTTTAAAATCGACGGTTCTACCCTGTCCATCTGTTAATCGACCATCATCAAGTATCTGAAGAAGGACATTAAATACATCTGGGTGAGCCTTCTCTATTTCATCAAACAATATGACGGAATAAGGACGCCTTCGAACTGCTTCTGTCAATTGTCCACCTTCATCATACCCCACATATCCCGGAGGAGCTCCGACAAGTCTGGATACTGAGTGTTTCTCCATGTACTCGCTCATATCGATTCGAACCATGGCTTCTTCATTATCAAACATAAAACCTGCAAGAGTTTTAGCCAATTCTGTTTTACCAACCCCGGTCGGACCGAGAAAAATAAATGTCCCAATGGGTTTATCCGGGTCTGAAATCCCTGCTCGGGATCGTCTTACAGCATTAGATACAGCTTCAATCGCTTTATTCTGACCAATGACTTTGGCGTTTAAACTTTCTTCCATGTGCATCAGTTTATGCATTTCTCCTTCTAACATTCTGGATACAGGGATACCTGTCCAGCTGGACACAATTTCGGCAATATCTTCTTCATCCACTTCTTCTTTCAGCATGCGTTTGTCTGACTGCAATTCTTCACTTTTTTGTTCGGCTTGTCTGAGCTTTTCTTTAAGGCTTACGATATCACCGTATATAATCTTTGATACCGCCTCCAAATTACCGGCACGTTCTTCCTGTTGAGCACGAATATTCGCTTCATCAATCGCCTTCTTAATGTTGCTGATATTTTGCAATATTTCCTTTTCATTCAACCAATGGGACTTTAATATATTTTTTTTCTCTTTTAATTCGTTTACATCCGCTACTAGCTTTTCTAAACGTTCCTGAGATTTTTTGTCTTTCTCTTTAATCAATGCTTGCCTTTCAATTTCATATTGAATTAACTTTCGTTCTATCTCGTCTAATTCTAAGGGCATACTGTCAATTTCAATTCTTAATTTAGATGCCGCTTCATCAATAAGATCGATTGCTTTATCCGGTAAAAAACGATCTGCGATGTAGCGTTGAGACAAGTTTGCAGCTGCGACAATTGCAGAGTCTTTGATGCGTATTCCATGATGGACTTCATATTTTTCTTTCAATCCTCTCAGAATAGCAATCGTGTCGTCCATATCTGGTTCTGATATGTATACTGGTTGAAATCGTCTTTCCAAAGCCGCATCTTTTTCGATATATTTTCGATATTCTGTCAGAGTGGTTGCCCCTACTGCTCGAAGTAATCCTCGAGCCAAGGCTGGCTTCAACATATTAGAGGCATCCATGGCACCTTCAGTCGCACCTGCGCCCACAATTGTATGAAGTTCGTCCATAAATAGAATAATTTCCCCATCGGCTTTTTCAACTTCCTTTAGTATCGCTTTCAACCGATCCTCAAATTCTCCACGGTACTTTGTGCCGGCAATTAAGGCACCCATGTCCAAAACTTCTATCCGTTTATTCCTTAAAACATCTGGAATATCGCCATTTACTATACGTTGAGCAAGCCCTTCAACCACAGCGGTTTTACCAACTCCCGGTTCCCCTATCAGCACGGGGTTATTCTTTGTTCGTCTGGACAATACTTGAATCACTCGTCGGATTTCATCATCTCGTCCAATAACTGGGTCTAATTTTCCCTGACGAGCCAACTCGTTTAAATTACGACAATATTTCTTAATGGACTGAAAATTATCCTCTTGGTTCGGTTCTGTAATTCGATCTGCTCCTCTTAATTCTTTAATAATTGTTAGTATTTTTTCACTATTAACTCTATAGGAATTTAATATATCCCTGACCTTTGAATTCGTTTTGAAAAAAGCGAGTAATATATGCTCACTTGTAACGTATTCATCATTCAATTTTGAGGCTTCTTTAATCGCTTGCTTTAACACTGTCTGCAATTCATCTGAAAAATATATCTGGGAAATGCCAGCGACTTTAGGTAATTGGTCTAACATCGACTTAAACTCATCCTTAAGCATTTCATTGTTTGTTTGCATTCTGGCTAATATTGTAGTAACAATACTTTCTTCAGCAAGGAGCATCGCATAAAACATATGCGTATTTGTGACCTCTCCATGATCAAATTGTTCGGCTAGATTGTATGCCTCTTGAATGGTTTCTTGTGCTTTAGATGTAAATTTATTTAAATTCATCATGACTATTCCTCCATTTATGATATTACCAATCATTTCTTTGCAATTGTATTGCCATTGATTATGGGAAGCCTATTGCTCAAGGAGTATGGGGAGGAGGAGGATACTATGAATGTGTACTGATATTGTGTCTAATTGCTAGACACTTTTAAAGTATTTCTGATACAAATACAAATTTGATTCCGGCAGCAGCCATCTTTGGCATTTCTGCAAAGAGAACCTCTAGAGTGTGTTGTCGCTGTATATGACCGATCGCAACAGCTACCCCATTTTTTATAGCCAGATTTTGGAGTTTTTCCAAACTCTTTCGAATATATTCAGGTGTATCAGTCCCATCTAAAAAAACTTCATTATAGGCTGTTTTCAGTTTTTTCTTTTTTGCTACTTCGTAAGCAACAGACTTTGCAGTTGTCATACTATCCACAAAATACATTTTATTTTTATCCGCCCACTTCATCACCGATTCCATCATATTTTGTGACGAAGTAACACTAGATCCCATATGATTATTTAATCCACGAATTATACCAAGACCGTCTAACGAATTAAGCGCATCCGTCAACTCCTTGCGTATCGATTTGTCATCCTGTCCATCTCTAATCATATATTGATATTTTAGAGTATTAAGATCATGGCTTTCTTGATCTCCATTTTTTATTCTAGGTTCCATCGGCATATGAAGAAGCAACTCATATTTCTTATTATCAGCGAACTGTTTAACAAGCTCTTTACTGTCTTTAAATCCTGGGATTACTGCTAGGTTTAACTGATATGGAATTTGATCCATTAAAAAATATCGAAATGTTTTAGTTCCGACATCATCAATAATAATAGCGATACGTCCTTTTATCTCGATACTTGGTGTTGTAACAATAGCAATAGGCATACTCTCAGGTAGATTTTTTGATTGTTCAATTAAATTATTGCTTGGATTAAGTTCTTTTGGTTTCTGACTCAAAGAAAGCTCATTGTTATCGGTATCGGATTTATTCTCTGATGCTGATGAATCGACATACTTCTCTATATTTCGTTCAATTTGTATATATTTTATTCCGAAAAAAGTAAGATTAACTGCCACTAAAACTAATATAGCGACACTAATTTTTATCTTCATAAATCTTTTATTATTTCAATCGCTCGATTTATTTGGTAATCAGTTTGAATTGAGTATTCATAGGTATGGCTTTTAATTGCTTCAATATCACTTGATGGAATTTGCACTTCTATATCGGGTTTTAGACCCACCTCATGAATGTTATCCCCATTGGGTGTCAAATACTTAGCAATCGTTAACAGGACTGCAGAACCATCTCCTAAAGGGATTATATTCTGAACAGACGCTTTTCCAAATGTTGTTGTTCCAACCAATGTTCCTCTTTTGTTATCCCTTACTGCTCCTGCAAGAATTTCGGATGCAGATGCAGAGGCTCCATTCATCAATATTAGAAGCGGACCATCCCATATCTTCAACCTTTTTTCTAGCAAAATACCATCTTTATTACCATTTCGGTCTACCGTGAACACGACATAACCATTATCCATAAATAAACTGGCAGTACTACGTGCATTTGATAACAAACCACCACCATTATTTCTAAGGTCTAAAATTAGTTTCTGCATTCCTTTTTTCTTCAGTTGCTTAATTGCATTTCCTAATTCATTTGTTTCCTCTCTACTCTCAAAGGTAATCAAACGAACATAGCCAATATTTTCGGAAATAATTTGAACTTTATCGACACTTTTTATGTTGATTCTATCGCGAACAATCGGAATGGATAGATTATTGGGTTCACCTTCTCGCTTAATCCCAAGAATTACCTCCGACCCTTTCGGCCCGCGAATTTTTGAAACAGCCTCTTCTAAGGACATTTTTTCAGTTGTTTCATTATTTATTGAAACAATTTTATCCATAGACTTAATTCCTGCTTGATCTGCTGGAGTATCAAAAATAGGAGAAATAACGGTTAATTGATTATCCTTCATTCCAATGTGAATACCCACGCCATAAAAGTTGCCGTCAAGATTCACCTTCATTTCGGTATATTTTTCCGGTTCAAGAAATCGGGAATAGGGATCGTTTAGAGATTGCAACATTCCTCTTATCGAGCCATAAGTTAGTTCTCTATCTCCAATATCCTTATTAACATAGTTGCTTTGAACAATATCAAAAACACGAAGAATCTCAAGTTTCCAGTTCGTTGCAAATACACTATTTAGCAGAAGAATTAAAATAATAAGTTGTTTAAAAATTGGTTTAGTCCCCTTTTATATCTGATTTAGTAATATTATAAGTTTTTTACTGTTTTGGCAAATAGTTAATTGGATTATTTACTTTCCCATTAATTCGGACTTCAAAATGTAAATGTGGACCTGTTGCCCATCCGGTTGATCCAACTAGTCCGATCACTTGCCCTTTTTTTACATTTAATGTTCGTTTCACATAATACTTAGACATATGGGCATATAACGTTGTTCGGTTTCCACCATGATCAATAATGACGGTTTTACCATAACCGCCCCACTTCCCTGAATACATAACGATCCCATCATCCACAGCAAATACCGGTCTTCCTTCTGGTGCAGCTATATCTAATCCGGTATGCATAGATCGGACTTTGAAAATAGGATG
>MFRH01000046.1:4008-10504 GCA_001783275.1 Candidatus Margulisbacteria bacterium GWF2_35_9 | reverse complement strand
TACCAAGAACCGGCCATATAAAATCTCCTGTTCCTAACTGTTTGAAATTTTTTGATTGCTGCTGTAATTTTTGAACCAGTTGCTCTATTTCCGCTGAGTTTTGCTCCAATGAATGAACTTTTTTTATGTACTCGTCTTTCTGAGCCATTAAATTACTATACAATTTTTCTTTTTTGTTCTTATTTATAAGAATCTTCTCTTTTAGACTCGCAATCACCTGTTTTTTATCTTTTAAAACCGTCAATTGATTATTTAAACGCTTTTCTTTAAACATTAACCGATTATTTCTTTCTCTAATATCATTTAAGAAATTCACATCCGTGCTTATTAGCGTTTCAAAAAAGTAAAGACTATTCATGTTATCTGAAAAATTTTCAGATTCAAACAATATCTCTAGAAAGTCACTATTGCTGATTCGATAATACTTATCATATTTACCTTCCAGTTCTTTTAACACTTGGTCAAACTTGGCACGCTCCAGATTGATATCGGAATTTAAGCTATTTATTTCTTTTTGTCCCTCGATAATTTGATCACTGATTTTATTGATATTGCTACTCTGTCGTTTCAAAATAATTTCGATGGTTCGCATAGCTTCTTCAACATCCTGCGCTTGTTTTTCCGTTTTATCGAGATACCCTTTTTGCTCGTTTAACTGATCATAAATTGTTTCCAATTCTTTTCGTTTTGCATCTATTTCTTTCTCATAATTAACACAAAAACCAGAGCTAGAAAATAACAACATAATGATTAATAATATTTTCACTTAAAAATCCTTTTCCTTTTAAATCTCTGAAACCCAACGGCAAAACGATGAGCCTCATCTCTAACTTGCTGCAATAATTTTAAACCATCATTGTCTTCATCTAATCTAATGCCTTCTTTCATTAATGGCAAATAAATTATCTCTTCTTTTTTTGCTAAGGATAAAATATCTTGATCTTCTATTTGTAATTTATCCAAAGAATCCATGGCAGCGTTTAACTGCCCCCTGCCTCCATCAATCAAAACCAGATCAGGAGAATTCGCTTCTTGTTTAATTCTTTTAAACACACGGAACACAACCTCTCGGATAGATGCATAGTCATCATTATCCGGCACTGTTTTAATATCAAACTTCCGATACTGGTTTTTTTGAGGGATACCTTCCAAAAAATATATCATGGAAGCAACTATTTGCTTACCACTTAAATGAGAAATATCGATACCAATAATACTCTTTGGTAAACGTCTCAATTTTAAATCATCTTTCAGTTGTATCGCAATACTATTGTAGTCTTTGTCTTCCTTAACTTCAAGTTCTCGCTTTAGGCTGTAATATGCATTTTGCCTGACCATTATGTATAAATCTTTGTCTTTCCACTCTGAAACAGGAATCAATTTAATCCCTTTATTTGTCATATATTCCTTAAAGGATTTAGAGTTAATTTCTTCATCATAGACAATATAGTCAGGGTAATCAGGATAACGCTGATAAAACTGACATATGCTATTTATAAATTTATTTTCATTTTCTTCAAGATCTTCTGAATAAATATCAAAACTAATATTCTGAACAAGATAACCTTTTTTTATTCGAAATATTTGGAGTAATTGTTTAGTGTTATATTGTAAAAACACAAACAAATCATAATTTTTAGAACTACTTAAATTCTCAACCCGTTGATTCTCCATCAATGTATTTATCGCTGCGATCTTATCTTTATATTTTTGGGCCGATTCAAATTCCAATTGGGCACTTTTCTCTTGCATTTGTTGCGTTAACTCCCTTAGCAAGTTCTTATAGTTTCCTTCAAGAAGTAGGATGATGTCTTTAATCAGCTTCTTATAATCCTTTTCAGATATCTTATTTATGCAAGGAGCTGTACATAAATTCATGTGATAATACAAGCACGGGGCTGTTTTTTTATTTATTCTTTGACATCGTCTAATTCCAAAATAGTTTTTAATTGTTGTTAAAAGAAGTGTTAATTGTCTTGTTGATACGTATGGCCCAAAATATAAAGAACCATCATCTATTTTTAATCTTGTTTTTACTACCTTGGGGAATGGATCTCTCATACTAATCTTTATGTATGGATAGGTCTTATTGTCTTTTAATTTAGTGTTATATTTCGGCTGATATTCCTTTATATATTGATTCTCAAGAAATAAAGCCTCACTTTCATTTGTTGTAACAACATAATCGATAGAGTAAATTTGACTGACCAATAACTTAATTTTTGGTGCCAACGGTGTTGAATTTTTAAAATAGCTGGAAACACGATTTCTTAGATTAATTGCCTTCCCAACATATAAAATAATCCCCTCCTGGGACTTCATAATATATATCCCAGGAACCTTAGGTAAATGTGCGGTAAGAGACAACTCTATTCGATGTCAGATCTTTCTTCGAATCTTTCGGTTTTTCTTTCGCTTTTTCGTTTGCTACCACTTTCTTTCTGTTCTTCAACTTCCACAGACACAACAATTGGAACGGTTATGTTGACTTCAGAAAAAAGCTTGATTCTCGCAGTGTAGCTTCCTGCTGTTTTAATGTGAGTATTAAGTGCTACTTTTTTACGAGATATTTCTATCCCTGCTTTTTCTTTTATTTGTTCAACAATCTGTTCAGTTGTAATTGTTCCGTACAAGTGACCTGAAAGACCAGCCTTTGAAACGAACTCCAAAGTAATGCCGTTTAATTTGGTAGCATCTTTCTGATGAAGTTCTCTTTCTTTAGCAATTTTCTTATTTTGATGTAACATCATATTCTGCATCATTAAAACGTTGCTCTTATTTGCAATGATCGCCTTTTTACTTGGAAAGAGGAAATTCATAGCGTAACCTTTTTTAACTTCAACTATTTTACCTCTGTCGCCTAAAGACACATCATCTTCTAAAAGTATAATTTTCATATTTTTTATCCTCCGAACCTATCTTAATGTAATGGTTTATTCAACTAAATATGGAACTAGACCAACAATTCGTGCCTTTTTGATACATTTTGCGATATCTCGCTGATGTTTTGGGCATAAACCGGTCATTCTTCTTGGGGCAATCTTGCCTCTATCAGTAATATATCGTTTAAGGTAGTTCGATTCTTTGTAATCTACTTCCTCTATTCGAGCAGCACATATACTACATACTTTTTTCTTTACTCTTCGAAATTTAACTACTTTCTTTGTTTTACTATTACTATTACTATTACTATTATTATTTCTATTGTTTGCCAATCTAATCCTCCTCTTTATTATAAGTTAATTGTATTTGCTAAAATGGGATATCTTCTCCATCGTTACTTTTATAATCCCCATCAGTATGTTCAACTTGTTCAGCTTCATCTCCAGCATTTTTTCTGGATAATATTTGTAATCGATCCGCATGAACTTCCGAAAAGTATCGTTTCTTTCCATCTTTTTCATACTCATTAATCTGCAAATGCCCTTCAATCGATACAGATTTTCCTTTATTTAGGTACTCACCACAAAACTCAGCTAGTTTACGCCATGTAAGAACTTTAATAAAATCCACATCCTGATTGTCTGTTTTAAATCCACGATTAACTGCTAGAGTGAAGCGGGTTACAGGAATACCAGATGTCGTATATCTCATTTCTGGATCACGCGTTAGATTACCTATTAAAAAAACTTTATTATACATTTAATCTCCCTTACCTAGAACGGTATGTCATCCTCTGTAAATTCCTGGCTCTCTTTTATTTCCTTATCAACAGAACTATCTTCTTTTGAAGCGCCTGCCTTCTTATCTAACAGTTGAAGCTGATTGGCTACAACTTCCGTTGCCCAATTCTTTTCGCCTTCTTTATCATCATATGTTCTAATCTGGATACGTCCCTCTACTAGAACAAGCATGCCTTTTTTCATCTCTTTAGCAGCTTGATCTGCGAGTTTTCTCCAGCATATTATATTCATAAAATCTGTCTTATCGCCATTTGTAAATGGTCGATCAACCGCAATTGAAAACTTCGCCAGCGATACATCCTCCGTTGTAACTCTAACTTCTGGATCGGCTGTTAACCTTCCAATCAGGATTATTTTATTCAAAGATACCATGTCTTATGCAACCGCTTCCAGTGGCGCCTCCGGCTTAATAAATGCTTTTGATATCATGTGTCTGATAATTTCTGTATCAATTTTTAATTTATAATTCAGTTTTGTAAGCTGTTTTTGATTGTCATATTCAAAATTGATTAGAACGTAGTATGCATTAGTTAAGTTCTTTTTCTTCTGGAATGTAACCATTAAATCTCTTAGTCCCCATTTTTCAGCTCCGATAAATTCGCCCTTTGCTGCTTTGATTACTTTTTCGTATTTAGCAATCATCTCATCTACCTTTTCCTCATTTGATTCCGGATTTAACAACATTATCAGTTCATATTTCATTAATTTATCTCCTTTGCAACGCATTTCGTATATTGTCGATTACTCTGTGTTTTGTATATGCTACGCCTCTTACTCTGAAGAGCAACGAAAATTATAGCATACCTATTCATAAAAAAATAGTAGTTAAACGCCACTAATTTCGAGTTTGTTTAACTATACCACAATTATGGGTTTGAATCATGTTTTATCCTTATTTTTTTCTATTTTTCACTGAAAATAACTGAAATTATTTATTATCCTTTCCGATAATTACATATAAATAAGAAAGAGGCGACTATGTATAAAATCATTAGCGATTCTATATTACAACCATTAAGTGACAATTTCTGGGAGAGTTTTCGTGTATTTAGTCCGATAACAAGCACGATCAACTGGCGCTTGACACAGAAAGAGCATCGAGCAGAGTTTATTTTCAATACCATTGCAAGCCATTTAAAAAAAGCGATTGAGGAGTACATCGATAATACCCAGCTTAAAGAAGATAAAGAACGACTTCTAAATAACCTAGTTATTGAAACCGATACTATTAAAAGAAGTGTAACCATAAAACAATTTCTCTCTAACGGAATAAAAGAGGATGGTTCAGTGGAACCAAATAAAAATCCGATAAAAACCGTTATTACAATTGAGGGAAATTATATCGTAGCCGATAGGAATATAGTTACAGTATTGCCTAATATCGATGATAACAGCGGCAAATTAATTGGGAAACGGCTAGGTTTCGGCTTTCAAAAAAGAGATGAATACCTACGACAAGAAGTTCTTGAAGAATTTATTCCGATGTTCATGCATGAACAAATGAGAGATAGCTTTAAGGCCCAGTTGATTAATTTTCAGTTAACAGCTAATAATTAAAAAGGCAGATAAATCCCCTGGTTTGAGAGCAAATACTTTATCCGAGCATTAAGATTTGAATTAGCTTTTAGAATTAATGGTAGATTTTTTCTATTTGCTCTATGTAGAACCATGATTATGTATGTTAATAATTTATCATCCCATATTTGATCAAGAATTCTTGCAGCATCTGTGTAATACATTCCATTAACAATACTACTAGCATCATCGCCATCCATCTCAGATAGAATCTCTAAAATATCTTCGTCTTTCATTTCTAATAAAATATAGGAAGCATTATCGGCAGTCAATCGCGCAAGGATTTCTGCAATATCAGGATTAGATAATCGTCCAAGAATATCTGCAATTTTTTTATAAGGCATATTCTCTAGAAGATTCGCTGATATTTGGCTGTGATATATGTCTGAAATCTTTTTTATAATGTCTGAAACCATTTCTTCTGGCATTTCTGAAAGAGTATTTCCAGCAAAATCGTTATGCATTTGCACAAAAATAACTTGATTTGTGTACATTGATACTAGTTGCACTGCCGGTTTCAATCCTTATTGTATTGGATATATGCGCTAAAACATAGCTTCTTCAGTTGTGCTATACTCTCCATAGTCTAGTTTCAATCCTTATTGTATTGGATATATGCGCTAAAACTCAATTAACTCACTGCTTATTTAGAGTTTTAAAAGTGTTTCAATCCTTATTGTATTGGATATATGCGCTAAAACTTGTCGAGATTATTTATATCCGTTTTATCTTTTTTGTTTCAATCCTTATTGTATTGGATATATGCGCTAAAACTTTTCGCTCCACCTATTATTGTTTCCATCTATCCAAGTTTCAATCCTTATTGTATTGGATATATGCGCTAAAACTCGCTTTAATGAAAGTGGCGATTTCTATAGCCAAGATTGTGGTTTCAATCCTTATTGTATTGGATATATGCGCTAAAACTTACGTTCAAAACAATGTTCCTCCTGTTGCCAAATTAGTTTCAATCCTTATTGTATTGGATATATGCGCTAAAACGTATAATGTATAGTAGTACCAGTTTATATCAGTATATGTTTCAATCCTTATTGTATTGGATATATGCGCTAAAACTACTAGTCCTACCTACATTATACGGTAGATACAATGTGTTTCAATCCTTATTGTATTGGATATATGCGCTAAAACGGAAAAGAACCGTTCTATTGCAGATTTTAATTTTCGGGTTTCAATCCTTATTGTATTGGATATATGCGCTAAAACTCTATCTGTAC
>MFRH01000046.1:0-3977 GCA_001783275.1 Candidatus Margulisbacteria bacterium GWF2_35_9 | reverse complement strand
TTGGATATATGCGCTAAAACTATTAGGTACTTGTTTCTGATTAATAACTATAGTTACAGTTTCAATCCTTATTGTATTGGATATATGCGCTAAAACTCTCGGCGTAGTCTCTACTACCTTGCCGAGATGTCCCAGTTTCAATCCTTATTGTATTGGATATATGCGCTAAAACGAGGGTAAATTATCTTTAAATAAGCTTGAGGAATTAAAGTTTCAATCCTTATTGTATTGGATATATGCGCTAAAACACATATATATCTACCTATGTACTATACTCAATACTACTGGTTTCAATCCTTATTGTATTGGATATATGCGCTAAAACTTTGTAACTTTGTTAAATTGGGTTTATTGAGATCGAAGTTTCAATCCTTATTGTATTGGATATATGCGCTAAAACTTTGGGGTTGTTGATAAATGTGTTTGATTATTGCTGGTTTCAATCCTTATTGTATTGGATATATGCGCTAAAACGCAAAGAAGGTAGAAGTGCCCGCTGAAACCGCGGAGTTTCAATCCTTATTGTATTGGATATATGCGCTAAAACTCCATATGCCGGGCGTATTCTATCACTGCGACGAGATAGTTTCAATCCTTATTGTATTGGATATATGCGCTAAAACAGTATGAAATGGTTTACGACGTTGTTTAGCGTTATTTGTTTCAATCCTTATTGTATTGGATATATGCGCTAAAACTCTTAGAAATTATGGGTGGTGACTGGTACGTAGACAGTTTCAATCCTTATTGTATTGGATATATGCGCTAAAACCTAGACTCGAATTGCTTGATTATGAAAACAAGGTCAAGTTTCAATCCTTATTGTATTGGATATATGCGCTAAAACAATTTCGTACTCGGTTATCTTTTGGATGCTTTTTTTGTTTCAATCCTTATTGTATTGGATATATGCGCTAAAACCAACGAACGAATTTATTCATAGAAACGAGGTTGGAGTTTCAATCCTTATTGTATTGGATATATGCGCTAAAACGAAAGAACTACTGGAACATCGTTGGTATGAAATATGGGTTTCAATCCTTATTGTATTGGATATATGCGCTAAAACGCAGAGAGGGCAGTTTAATGACATTAACAACAGGAAGTTTCAATCCTTATTGTATTGGATATATGCGCTAAAACAACGTGCCATTTGTCTTTTAACATCATAAATACTACCCTGTTTCAATCCTTATTGTATTGGATATATGCGCTAAAACAAAGACCAAACTGGGAATCGTCGCTTTTGGCCTGTCGTAATGTTTCAATCCTTATTGTATTGGATATATGCGCTAAAACTGATTAACTCAGTCCCTTTTTAATGTAGGATTATCTGTTTCAATCCTTATTGTATTGGATATATGCGCTAAAACTTTCTGAAATCCATTGCGTTGTTTTTATATCAAAATAGTTTCAATCCTTATTGTATTGGATATATGCGCTAAAACATATCCTGTCACGATGCTCCCATTCATAATACCGAGTTTCAATCCTTATTGTATTGGATATATGCGCTAAAACATTATTATGAAGAATTATTTATATAGAGGAGGGAAAGTTTCAATCCTTATTGTATTGGATATATGCGCTAAAACCCGATTTCTGATTAATCTATTACAAATACTAAGCCGATAAGATTTATTCAGCTAACTAACTACTCTAAATTCTATACATAAAAGCTTATAAAATCATCTAAAAACAAGCATTTCCGCAAAATGCTAAGTTTATTTCTATTGATAAGAATCAGTAAAAATAAGTTTCATTTTATTTTACGCAAATATTTCTGTAACAGCAATCTTCGCATTTAGCTTTTGTCTTGGTAGCTTTTGGAAAGGTTTCATTAATAATAATATCAAATACCTCGCTCACAATCCGAAGCGACTCTTGCTTATCCTCCGGAGTAATTGATACTTCATGAAGATAATTACTGCTTCTAGTATAACATATATATCCTCTGTTCACAGGTTTTTGGAATTTGTCTTCAATCAGTAACGCATAATGAACCAACTGATATTTGTGCGTTTTAAATATCTTTTCATTATACTCTGCATACTTATAATCCAAAGGAGCCGCTGTACCATCATTTAAGAACAAAACCTCGTCTACTTCACCCCTCAATCGCAGTTTTTCTGAAAGCATGTAAACATTAATTTTTTTATCAACAACTCCCAATTTTTTCCTTAGATAAGCATGGTTAATTTTGGATTTATCTTCATGGATTTCTCGTCCCTTGAGTACTTTGAATCTTTTGTCTTCATTTTGTTCAATGCCCAGACAATTCATGTAATATATAAATCTGGGGCAAAAATTATACTCGATTATTTCTGAAGGGGTTATGGTTATTGATTCAGTCACCTGAAAATCCTTTCTTTATAACTTAGATTACTAAACTCCTTAATTCGTCACACACCAACTCTTTATTGAAGGCTTGTCCTACAAATCTGGCCTTTTTAAAATCTTCTTCACACACAGGGAAAATATAAACCGAGTCGGTATTCTTATCAATAATTTCCTCAGAATATACCTTCATGGTATCAGCGTCTGATTTTTCTACTTTGCCAAGGAATACTGATTTCTGCACTCTATAAAAGCCAAGTTTAAAGGCTTGCTTAATCAACAATCTTCTTACCCTATTGCTGGTAATATCAAATATTAACCAAGTTAACAAGCCTTCCCCTCTTTTAATAACTGCTGGGCAATATGATGGCATTCCAGCTGGATGGCAGTTTTTCTGCTGACCTGCCTGTTGCGATGGCGTATTTTTTCATCCAGATGTTTATAGTAATGAGTAAGGAACTCTTTTTTTCCGGCTTTATTTAAAGTTATTCCATTTTCTATGTTATCAAAACATTCTGCAGAAAAACGTTTACCTGTGCAAAGATGAACCACCGGAAGATCGGCATAAACACGGAAAATCTCGATAATATCAAAAACCAGCGATTTTTTGTTGTAATTGTCAGTATGCATAAATCCGATATGGGGATCCAGCCCGGCTATAATACAAGCTTTGTCTACGATTGAGTATAGCACTCCATATCCATAATTGAGCAGACAATTGAATCTGTCCACTGCCGGTTGCCTACTCCGGCCATTAAACTCGTATCCTTTAGGCATAATGATACTTAGAACCTCAAAATATTTACGGCTGATATTGCCTTCTAGTCCCATTATTGTAGGAACAGCACTCTCAGAAAACTCCAACTTTAATATTTTTTCCCTAGTATCGGCAATAAATTCCAGTGCTGATTTGAATAATTCGCTTTGAGCAGGTCTTTTGTACCCAAGTTCCCGTAAAACATCCAGTTGATTATCTACCTTTTTTAGCATCCATTCTTTGGCTAAGCAAAACCCTCTCTGCGTTTCGCTGATTTCTAACTGCTTGCGCCTGATTTTGACAGTTGAACCGATTCTAGGAAACCAAACGCGGGCATAGGCTCCGTGAAAGTCGTCCAGAAAGACAATGTCTATATTGTTATCCAAGGCTAACTTTATAGCATCTGTAGATAAAGCCGCACTGGTTGCAATGTGGATAGAGGATATTTTTTTAGGAGAGAATAAGGATTTTTGCCCATCAATTTTCACTTCAAAGCATTCATCTTTTACATGAAGATAAGCCCCGTAAGTGGTGATGGTTAGTTCCAAAAACCTATAACCGTTTCAACCTGCCAAGTATTTTATAAAAGGATTCCTTTGCATCAATTAAATCATCTTCATTTAATAGCCCAGAGATCGGATACCTTAAGTCTTTATTAAATGAGTTTAGATTAAAAACCTCTTCTTCTAGCCCCAAGTAAACATTATTCAAGTTAATCAATAAACCATATAATCTGGTTAAATCATGAATAAAAGGAATTGATCCATTGTTTTCCAAAAGCAATCCTTTCAAAAGTTTCTCAATTGCCTGATGGAAATGATAGACTATTATATCTGGATAACCTTTTTCTTTAAGAAGTATCTCTGCACTTTCTATGTCATGT
>MFRH01000045.1:22344-25205 GCA_001783275.1 Candidatus Margulisbacteria bacterium GWF2_35_9 | reverse complement strand
GCTATAGCCTCAATTATCATCATCGTAGTAAACATACTGGGTGGATTTATAATTGGCATGCTTCAACTGGGGATGACATTAATGCAGTCACTTCAGACCTATACATTGCTTACTGTTGGAGCAGGAATTGTACTCCAGGTTCCAGCGTTGCTTATTTCCTCATCGACCGGCATTATTGTAACAAAATCTGCTTCCAACAATAGTTTAGCAGAGGATATTAGTACTCAGTTGTTCTCTCACAAAAGAGTATTATATGTATCATCAATATTGTCGTTTACCGCAGCATTTATACCGGGTATACCAAAAATCCCTTTTATGATCCTAACTGCGGTATTTGGGTATTTAGGGTACACTTTAAATGAAGTTCAAAAAGAAGAAGCAGTTAAAGTTGCAAAACAGGAAGCTACAAAAACAGAGGTTGCTGCACCACCTGATAAAATAGTGCCGGCAATTCAATCCGATGTCATGGAAATGGAAATAGGCTATGGCATTATTCCGCTTGTTGATCCAAATCAGGGTGGGGTATTGCTTGAGAATATAACATCTATGAGGAAAAAAATTGCGTCTGAAATTGGCATCGTTGTTCCTCCATTAAGAATTAGGGACAATATTTCTCTCAAGCCGAACAATTATATTATTAAGATACGTATGGTAGAAGTTGCAAAAGGAGAAGTCATGATCGATCGTTGTTTGGCAATGAACCCTGGAAATGCATCAGAAAAGATTTCCGGGTTTGAAACCGTTGAGCCGACGTTCGGATTACCCGCCATATGGATAACTGAAGCAGATAAGGAGAGGGCTCAGATTGCAGGATATACAGTAGTGGATGCATCATCAGTCATTATTACACATATAACAGAAGTGATCCGAACACATGCATCCGATTTATTGGGACGACAGGAAGTTAAAATACTCGTGGATAATGTTAAAAAACAGTATCCTGCCGTAGTGGAAGAGTTAATCCCCAATATCATGGGCTTAGGAGATATCCAAAAAGTATTACATAAACTTCTAGAAGAAAAGGTACCCATTAGAAGTTTAGTTAGTATACTAGAGGTATTGGCTGATTATGGGGCATCTAATAAAAACGTCGATACACTGACGTCCTATTGTCGACAAGGTTTATCTAGAACCATAACCAAGACATATCAGACTCCAAAAGGAATAATTGCAGCCATTACTCTTGACCCCGCTCTAGAACAAAAGATTGCAGATTCAATCCAATATTCTGATCACGGTTCATTTACATCGCTTGATCCTGTATATATTCAGAAAATGTTTCAGGTCTTATTAGACGAAACTGAGAAGATGACAAATCTAGGATATCAACCTATCGTATTATGCTCTTCGAGTGTTCGACCGCACTTTAAGAAGCTCGTTTCAAGATCATTTCCAAATCTTGTCGTATTGGCGTATAATGAAATATTAGCTGATGTTGAAATACAGGCAATTGGCATCGTGAGAATGCCTGAAAATAAAAAACAACAAATCTAATTTAAATATCGAGGAGTATGCTGCGTAATGAGAATTAAAAAATATGAAGCATCCGATATGCAAGAAGCAATTAAGATGATTAAGCAGGACTTTGGTCAGGATGCAATTATTTTGCATTCTAGAACAATACAAAAAGGCGGGGTTCTGGGTCTATTCGGTAAAGAAAAAGTCGAAGTGATGGCGGGTATCGATATTAACATCGTTGAATCTGAAAACCGAAAAAAAGCATATTATCCAAAAATAACAAAAATGGATACAAGTGAAAAAATGTTGAGGCAGATGCCTCCGATAGTTGAAACTGCTTATTCACCAAAAATTATAGAGAAAAATCAGGAACAATCTCCGATTACAACGAGTCTGGAAAAAAAGTTAACTTATTTATCCAAGGAGATGGATGATCTTAAAGAAACATTAAACCTAATTGTAAAAAAAGTGGCAAACTCTCCTCATCCAATGATTTCACCTAAATTAATTATGTATTACAAAGCATTGGAGCGCATCGGGATTGGCGAAGATATCATTATTAACATGCTTCAGGAAGTGGAATCTAATTTTAAAGGACACGAAGTTGAAGATAGTAAACGGGTGATCGCTTATATTAAACAAAAAGTAATCAATTTACTTGGTTCAGTTTCTCCAATTGATTTAGAAACAGATAGAAGTAAACGAATTGTAGCACTGGTGGGGCCTACCGGAGTTGGTAAAACGACGACGATTGCTAAAATGGCAGCCAATTTTAGTCTAATTCAGAAAAAGAATGTTGCATTAATTACGATCGATACCTTTAGAATTGCAGCAATTGAACAGCTTAGAAATTATGCAAATATAATTGGGATTCCCATGGAGGTTGTATTTAATCTGGATGATTTTTCAGCAGCTTTGCGTAAATTTAAATCAGCGGATCTTATATTAATTGATACAGCTGGTAGGTCTCCAAAAAATAACGAGCAGATACTTGAACTTAAGAAATTTCTTAAAAATGCATTTATTGATACTTATTTGGTGTTAAGTGTAACAGCTAGATCTAATGATATATTCGATACAGTGAAACGCTATGGCGTATTGGGTGGAAATAAAGTTATTTTTACAAAATTGGATGAAACCTCATCCAGTGGGGTTATTGTGGATGTGGTTAAAAAATATAGCAAGGAAATATCCTATATTACAAATGGGCAGAACGTCCCAGATGATTTTGAAGTTGCTTATCCGAGACGGATAGCCAATATAATGTTTTCTGATGTTTTGGAGTATACGGGGGATTAAAATGGATCAGGCTGAGCAGTTAAGAACACTCGTGAAAATGAAGGATAAAGTCGACGCCATTAAACAGAGCGAAACTATTTATCATGGCAAAACTGCGAGAATAA
>MFRH01000045.1:12550-22336 GCA_001783275.1 Candidatus Margulisbacteria bacterium GWF2_35_9 | reverse complement strand
AGTGGGAAAGGTGGCGTTGGTAAGACCAATATTACGATCAATATGGCCTTATCTTTAGCTAAAGATAACAAGAAAAAAGTACTTGTTCTGGATGCGGATTTTGGTACGGCCAATATTGACATTATATTGGGTATATTCCCTAAATATAACATCAGTCATATGTTTTATGATAATAAAACTCTCGAAGAGATAGTTATTGATGGCCCCTATAATGTTAAGATATTACCGGGTGTTTCAGGTATAACCAATTTTACTTCTTTGACTGAAACCCAGAAAGAGATTTTTTTTAATCAGTTGGAAAAATACCAGAATCGGCATAATCTGGATTATATTTTAGTCGATACCGGAGCTGGAATCAGTAATAATGTCGTAAATTTTTTATTAGCGTCGGATGAAATAATTGTGGTTGTAACACCGGAACCCACTTCTTTGTCAGACGCATATGCCATTATTAAGATGGTAAATTGTTATGATAGTACCATTAAAACGAATGTGATTGTAAATATGGTGCGTAACGAAGACAGTGCTAAACGTGTTTTTAATACCTTGCAGAGTGTCAGTGAAAAGTTTTTGGATAAACAACTGGACTATATGGGATATGTTCGATTTGATAAACATTTGAGAGAAGCGGTAAGGATGCAAAAACCAATTATTGTTTCTTATCCTCATTCTGACATTAGTATGGAGATAAACCAATTGACACAGGTTCTTGTTAACAAACAAATAAATAGCAAAAAATCGATAAAAGGATTTTTCGAAATAGCAGGCAAGTATTTCGGATGGAACCATGATTAGGAAGTATAGTATTTACTATGCCAGCTTGGCTGCATTAATCGTTTTTTTCCAAGGGATATATATCAATATCTCGTTTCAAAGTTTAGTTTTAAGAACTGTGATTGGCTTTTGTGCGTTTTATATTCTAGGTAATTTGCTTGGAGTTATAACTATTGAATCCCTTCTTGAGGGTCAGCTTCAGAAAAAGGATGCAAAAAATAAAAAGAATCTAAGTAAGAAAGCAAAATCGAATACTGACAAAGAATGAATACCCAGATTAAAAACTATGTAACTGAAACAGAAGAACAACGAGTAAATCGTTTAGTCGAGCAGAATATGGGCTTAGTCAAACACATTATTTCCAGAATGGAAATCCATTTGCCGTCTGGAATGGATAAGGAAGATTTAGTTAGTATTGGCAACTTCGGATTAATTGAAGCAGCGAGAAAATATGACCTCTCAAAAAATACAAAATTCCAAACATATGCATATATTAAAATAAGAGGCTCTGTGCTGGATGAGGTTCGAAAATTTAGTTTTGGTGGACAATCGATACTTCGAAAACAAAAAAAATTAATGGATACCTATAAGTTGCTTCAACAAAGATTTAGTAGAATGCCGAGCGACGAAGAAGTTGCAAAAGAACTAGGCCTGTCTATGATTAAGTTTGATGAGCTTATCAAAGATACAAATGGGGCATCATTACTTTCACTGGATCAGTACGTGGAATCAGAAGAGTCGATTCGGATGATAGATATGATTTCACATGAAGAGGATCACCTAGAAGATATTATTCAGGGGGAACAAATAAGTAGCTTGTCCAAATCTTTGGATCGATTACCGCAAAATGAAAAACTCGTTCTTAGCTTATATTATGAGCAAGAATTGTCACTAAAAGAGATTAGTCTTATAATAAACCTTTCTGAGTCAAGAATTTCGCAGATTCATAAAAAAGCGATTTTAAAAATTAAGAATGATATAGAAGGTTAATTTGTAGCTAAAAATATCTCAGCCGTTTAATTTATTTATTAAAAAGGAGCATCGGATGGAAGAAAAGAGTTTTAAAGATACGTTAAATTTGCCTAAAACAGATATGCCAATGAAGGCGGGTTTAATCAATATTGAACCAGAAATCCTAAATAAATGGAACGAGATGGATATCTACATGAAGCGTCAGGATCAAAATAAAGGGAATAAATCCTTTATCCTTCATGATGGGCCACCTTATCCAAATGGAAATATTCATTTAGGTCATGCGTTAAATAAAATACTTAAAGATATAGTGGTTAAGTACCATTTAATAAAAGGGGAGAATACGCCCTATAGACCAGGATGGGACTGCCATGGATTACCAATTGAAACTCAGTTATTGAAATCACTTAAGAAAAAAGAAGTTAAAGATGATGAGATTGATACATTCCGAAATCAATGCAAGGAATATGCCCTTGGTTTTGTTGAAACTCAAAAGGAGCAATTTAAACAGTTAGGAATTTTTGCTGATTACGAAAATCCTTATTTAACGCTCACTCCCGAGTATGAAAAAGGAGTGATTGAACTTTTTGGATTAATGGCTGAAAAAGGACTTATTTATCAAGGGAAAAAACCAATCCATTGGTGTTTTAATTGTAAAACAGCCTTGGCCGAAGCCGAAATTGAGTATGCAGATGATAAATCACCATCTGTTTATGTTAAGTTTCCACTTGTTAAAAAATGGGGGAAGTATAGCTCGGTTTCGCTGATAGTATGGACAACCACTCCATGGACGCTGCCTGCAAACGTTGCGGTTGCGGTCAATGCATCCTTTGACTATGTATTAATTAAAGCGGATGGGCAACATTATATATGTGTTGAAGACCTATTAGAAAAATTAAAACACAAAATAGGGTTTGAAAATGTTGAAATCCTTGAGCGAATAAAGGGAGAATCAATGGAAGGATTGGAATATACACATCCATTTATTGATCGGAAATCTCCGCTAATCCTTGCTCGGTTTGTTTCAGCTGAGGACGGTTCAGGACTTGTGCATATTGCTCCAGGCCATGGCCACGATGACTATGTTGCTGGTTTACAGTACAAATTGCCAATTATTATGCCGGTAAATGAGAGCGGGATATTTACAGAGGAAGCTGGAAAATATGCTGGAATTGAAGTATTTGAAGCCAACAAACAGATTGTTGAAGATTTAGAGTCAGCAGGTCGCTTACTTAAAATGGAATGGGTAAAACATTCCTATCCTCATTGCTGGAGATGTCATAAACCGGTTATTTTCAGAGCAACAGAACAATGGTTTGTCTCAATGGATAACGAAGCGAAATTAAGAGAAAAATCGTTATCTGAAATAAAGAAAACAACGTGGTATCCATCATGGGGTGAGAAGCGTATTAACAGCATGGTAGAGGGTAGGCCAGACTGGTGTATATCTAGACAACGTTTCTGGGGTATTCCAATTCCGGTGTTTTATTGTGTTGAGTGTGGAGAACCTCATTTTAAAGGAGAATTTAATAAAGCAGTTGTCAACATCGTGGCTAAAGAAGGAACCAACGCTTGGTTTAACAAAGATGTTAAAGACATATTGCCTGCATCATTAAAATGTACTAAGTGCGGTAGTAGTAAATTTGAAAAAGATAAAAACATAATGGATGTTTGGTTAGAGTCAGGGGCATCCCATCACTCAGTTTTGGATGCAGACAAACAGCTAAAATCCCCGGCAGATTTATATTTGGAAGGAAGTGACCAGCATAGAGGGTGGTTTCAATCGTCATTACTAACATCAGTGGCTGCCTTCGATCGCGCTCCCTATAAAGCAGTATTAACTCATGGTTTCACTATTGATGAAAAGGGTCAGAAGATGAGTAAATCTATGGGTAATGTTATCGACCCGTTAAAAGTAATCAATATTCATGGTGTTGATATCTTAAGGTTATGGGTGAGTTCAACAGATTTTAAGAATGATGTCGCTTTGTCTGAGAACATCATTAAGCAAGTGAAAGATGCTTTTTCAAAAATCAGAAATACCATGCGTTTTATGGTTAGCAACCTTTATGATTTTGACCCGAAGAAGGATGTCGTTACCAGTTATGAAGATTTAGATAAATGGATACTTTCAAAACTGAATATATTGATTGATAAAGTGGATAATGGTTACAATGTCTATGAATTTCATCAGATATACCACAACATATACAACTTTTGTGTGATTGAGCTAAGCTCTCTCTATATGGATATTCAGAAGGATAACCTATATTGTAATGACGCATCATCACAAAAACGTCGGTCATGTCAGTCTGCCATGTGGCATATTTTGAAGGTCTTAAATAGAATTCTATGTCCTATTTTGAGCTTTTCTATGGAAGATGTTTATGCCTATATTCCAGGCAGTAATAAAGAATCTATTTTTCTAGAGATGTTTCCTGATAAAATAAAAATCATTCAGGAAGAAGAAATATTAGCTAAATTTGAGAAATTGTTTTTACTCAGAGATGAAGTTAATAATCAATTGGAACAAATGCGTAAAGACAAAGAGCTGGGTAGTTCTTTGGAATCTAAGGTTGAAATTACTCATTCTGAATTCAAGGTTTCAGATATAGAAAACGTTCTGGTTGTCAGTGAAATAATTGTAAAAACAGGTGGAACTAAATCTATTAAAGTATCAAAAGCATCGGGAGAGAAATGTTGCCGATGTTGGAAGTACGATACGTTATCTGCTGATGAATTATGCAGGCGTTGTCAGAAAGTAGTGGGTTAAAATAGCGCCGATAAAAATTGTTGACTATGATCTTGTTTCTCCTCTTGGTTGGGGGAAACATTCAAACTGGCAGAATATCAATGACTTAGGGTACACGCCATCGTATAAGTTGAATACAGATGAGTATTCAATTGCAGACTTTTTATTAGAAAGTATAAAACCTAGTTTAGGAGTCATCGATCCCAGCCGAATAGCCGTAATAGTTAGTAATAGTAAATATAACTTTTCTGCTTTTGGATGTCCTGAAAAATTTGCAAATAAATTCATGGCACACAATATTAGCTCGTATATCGCCTCAAAAATAGGAAATGGATGTCTGCCATATAATGTCGTAGCTGCGTGTGCGACAGGTCTTGTTTCTATTATAAAAGGGATCGAATTGTTAAATCGGAAAATAGTGGATGTCGTTGTTGCTGGGAGTATTGAAACATCAAAAACAGATTTAATCGAAGCGGCTTTTTCGAAAATGGGTGTTTTAAGTCATATAGGAAGAACACTTCCGTTTGCAAATAATCGAGATGGGTTTGTCATTGGTGAGGGTGGGGCTGTAATTGTTATGAAACGAGCAGATGAAATGATAGATGATAATGCGCCGAAGATTACGGGTTATGCTTATGGAAATGATGCGTCGGACATAGTAGCAATTAATTCTGATGCCAAATCAATTAAGCGATTGATAAGCCAATCTTTAAATATGGCTGGTTTAAAACATGTTGATTACATTAATGCACATGGGACTGGCACCACGTTAAATGATCAGACAGAGTTAAAAGGAATTTGTGCAGCTTTTGAAGATACCTCATCGATATATCTAAATTCAACTAAATATTATACAGGGCATTTGCTGGGAGCAACGGGGTCGGTTGAACTCGTGTTAAGCTTGATGGCAATGAAGAATAAAGAACAAATACCAAATAATTATTTGCAGGACCCAATGCCAGATATGATCAAGTTCTCAAACCAGAGCGTTACGGAGATATCGTCAATATTGACACTTAATTATGGTTTTGGAGGGCATATTGCAGCATTGGTGGTAAATAAATAGGTGCTATTATTCGTTTCCGAATTTAATGGTAGTAGAGTATAATTTTATATAATTGAAGGAACGGAAACAGGAATTTAATGAAAAAAATTAATAATAAAATTAATAAATCAACAATTGTAAAGTTTTCACTAATTTCAACAATTGTCGCATTGTTCTCGATGATACTTGGTGTATACATGGGCTTATATCTCAGCCAATGGAAGGTGTTTGACCTCTTGTTAAGTATCATGCCTCAGAATCAAATTAATCAGACCGAAAATATAATGGTCTTAGGCTTAGACGATGTGAAGGGAAGTAAACGGTCGGATACGATCATGGTCATTAATATTAATAAAAGTAAAAATAGAGTTGGCGTACTATCGGTTCCCAGAGATACTCGTGTTGAGTTAAAAGATATCGGCTTTACCAAGATAAACCATGCATACGCATATGGAGGTAGAAAGCTGGTTCAGGAAACTGTATCGGAGTTTTTACAGATTCCGATTGATTATTACGTGGTTCTGAACCTTCAAGGTGTAAAAAAAATTGTAGATCAGATTGGTGGAGTTGAAATTGATGTTGAGAAAGACATGTATTACGAGGACAAAGCAGGCGATCTCTATATTGACTTTAAAACCGGAAAACAGGAGCTTAATGGAGATAAGGCGGTTGAATATTTAAGATATCGAAAGGATAATGAGGGTGATATAGGCCGAATACATCGGCAACAGAAGTTTTTAAGATCGATGATGAACAAAGTATTTCTATCCAAGCAGGTTTTTAGAATCCCTCAATTAATTAATGAACTATCTGCATATGTGGATACGAACCTGAGTGCGGCTCAGATATTTAATATGGGTTTGGACTTAAAGGCTGCTGCTGAAAATGGTGATTTAAAAGTGAATACGTTGCCGGGAGCTATTGTCTTAATCGATAAAGTGAGTTATTGGAAAATTGATCTTCCTGAAGCCATAAAAATGATAGACGAAACTATTCATGGTTTTTCCCATGAGAATGTAACATTAGCAGAAGAAAATACAATTACAACGAGTATCGGAGTGGCAAAGAAATTAACAATGAAAGAGGTCAGTCAATTGATGCCGAAACGAGAGATACAGGAAATGATTTTTCCTAGTACGGTGAGTGTCAGTATCGAGGTGCTCAACGGAAATGGGGAGAAAGGTTTGGCTGTGGAAGTTGCTGATATGTTGACTAAAAGAGGTGTGGTTGTTCCTAAAACGGGAAATGGGGCTCATTTTAATTATCCAAATACCGTCATAGTCGATTGGAAAGGGAAAACGGTTGAAGCATTAACATTAGCGAAAGCGATCAATATTGATCCAAAAAATATTATTACCTATTATCTGCCATTAAAGGGATTAGATATTACCATTGTTCTAGGAAAAGATTGGGATCAAATAAGACAGTAAACGTTTTTAAATCAATTTGGTGATTGCCATAATATATTTTACGGCTGGGATAAAGATGATTTGAGAAATAATCAATATCCCGATAATCCGAGAAAACATCAGGAAAAATACAACGCTTTTTACATCTTCAGCAGGACGTTTATTATGAACCGCTTGATCTGTAATACGAGCACCAGTGGGATCAACCATTAATGTAAATAAAATAGTCGCGACGCCATTAACTATACCGGATAACTGAATTGCTGTTGCTCGGAGTTCAGGCAAATAAGCTCCTGCCAGAAGCGCAGCAAGAACACCGATGGCATAAATGGAGGCAACGAAGCCATTTAAAATTAGAAACTTTTTTGGTAGATTTTTAATGCTGATATTTTTAAGCATTGATAATCGGGGTAGTGTGATGCATTTAAGAATGATGCGTAATCGTCTGGGTGAGCTGATCGTTAATAGAAACATTCGTGGCAATGAACCGATTTGAAGAAATTTACTAATGGCTACTTGGAAGATTTTTACAAACGTCGGGGTCATTAATGCTGCGACAAAAATACCTAGAAATCCTGAAAACAGGATGATCCTGAAGGAGAGTTCAAGATTGTGCAATGATTGCTTAGTGCCAATTTGGACAGTGGTGTCGACCATTTTGCCTAAAAGGGGCGCTTGAAACATATTGCTAAGCCTAGATACCAATAGAGTAGAGCTGACAAATGACATGGCAATGGCAATTTGCTTTGTTTTTAATCCTGCATATCGCATCGAGTAAGCCAGTGTTTCGGTGATATTAATGATAAAGGTAAAAAATCCAACAATCAGTATGGTTGTTAGATTATACATAGTAAGTGGCACAAGAGGTTTCAGACTCCCAGACCGTTATTTCCTTAAGAGTAACTTGTTTTGGCAAATCTTTATCCATTTTCTCAAAGATGTATTTTGATAGATTTTCCGAGGTGGGAGAAAAAGGGACTAGGTTATTTAAGAATGTATGATCAAATTCATTATGAATTTTCTTTAAATGGGATTTTAGCACTCTAAAATCAAGGAGCATTCCAGATTGATCAAGTTCTGCTCCTTCAACCGTGATCCGTACTTTCCATGTATGACCATGAAGATTTTCACAAGGACCTTTATAGTTCGTTAGTTGGTGTGCTGCTGAAAATTTTTCTTCGACACTGAGTTTATACATAAAAATTATTATATCTTAATATTGTTTTATCTCAAAACATATTTTAATTTTAAACTTTTTATCAATTAGTCTTTTAACTTTTTGCGATTAACACTATAATATGACCTGTTATGATTCTATCAATAGTTATCCCGACCTATAAAGAATGTGAAAACCTGAAAGGGTTAATCCCAGAAATTACTTCCATTCTAGATCAAAATAAGATTCCCTATAATATAAGTATTGTCGATGATAATTCCCAAGATGGCACAGAAGAATTAATTGAGGGATTCGACCTAGATCAGGTTAAGCTAATTGTTCGAAGAAATAAAAAAGGATTATCTTCAGCCGTTTATGATGGCATCGTCCAAGCTGATGGAGATGTGATTTGTTTTATGGATGCAGATTTCTCTCATCCGCCAAAAGCTTTAGTCGGAATGTATAAAATAATCAAAAACAATGAAGCGCAGCTCGTGGTAGGAAGTCGTTTGGTCAAAGGTGGCGGTATCGATAATTGGCCATGGAATAGGGTGTTTACCTCTTTTGTTGCAAGAATGATGGCACGTCCTCTGACCTCAATAAAAGATATAACATCCGGTTTTTTTATGTTTAAAAAAGACGTATTTCCGAAAAATAATTTAAATCTAGAAGGATTTAAAATTGGTTTAGAAGTAGCGGTTAAGGGAAAATATACAACAGCCAAAGAGTATCCAATAATTTTTGGTGATCGTAAGTATGGTGAAAGTAAACTAAGCGGGAAAGTAATGGTGGAATATATCAAACAGTTAGGTCAACTTTATACCTATAAGTTTCTTAAGAAACAAAAGTAGTCCTCTACAAAAAATGCACTCGGCATTAACCAGCCCTCCAAAAAATAGTCTATTTAATGAAGAAAATGTAATTTATTTATTTCTTGCAATATTTATATCTGCACTCTATTTATTATTTTCCAACCATTTCATGTTCTGGGGCGATGAGTTGTTTTCAGTGGATCTAGCATATAAAGGAACAAAAACTTTTCTTTTAGATTATTTCTATTCTCCTGACAACCATCCCATTTTATATTATTTAATTATTAATATTTGGCAAAAAATAATGTTTGTTAATACTGATACGGATTTTCTGCTTCGCATACCATCTATTTTTTTTCATTTTGCGACTGTGTTGTTTATAATTGTTCACTACTGTCATAATGCAAAACAAAAAATGTGGTTTTTTATTTTAACCACTGTATCCTCCTATTTCTTTATGTATAGTCATATGGTGCGTTACTATACCCTTGCTGCATTTATGACTGTTATTGCCTATTTTTACTTCATGAAATGGGTAAAGGGACAAACATCCCTATCTAAGTTTGTGATAGCTTCAGTATTGCTAATGCATATTGATTACCCATCTTATCTTTTTTTTGTGGTGTTTGTAGCAATATATTATCTTGTTAATAGAATCCCTCTTAAAAAGAACGAGCGGATATATATTTTAACTCAGCTGATTTCTTTTATGATTGTTGCTTATTTGATAATTCGACTTTATTTAGTTTCAGGTTCCGAATCTATTGCAAAGAATGTTCCCATTACGATTGCAGCTGTTGTAAAATTTATTCTTGGTGCGTTGTTTGTTCCATACCATATATTGAATGGTGAATACTTAAACCTAA
>MFRH01000045.1:0-12542 GCA_001783275.1 Candidatus Margulisbacteria bacterium GWF2_35_9 | reverse complement strand
CCCATCAGCCTCTTTTTTTTGCTAATAATGGGAATGGCCGTTATATGGAAAACAGTTAAGTCTAAACTGGATCAAACTCAGAAAGATCTGTTATTGTTTATTATATTACAAATACTAACGGCATCTATATTTTTAACATTTGTAACGGCAAGATATCCTGTTTTTTCATATGCTAGATTTATATTGGCGAGTGGTTATTTCATGTTTTTATTATTGGTTCAGTTGTTTGCGGATAAACAGAAGTATTTATTAATAGGGCTTCTTCTGTTTAACATAAATTCACTATATTCGAACATTTCTCAGAAAGATTTTATTAATCCAATTTATTCCATTCCGACTAATCTCATAAAAGAAAATATAAATACAATGCATAAGAAGTATCCGCAGAGTTTGTTCTATTATAGTGGCCATGATGTACATGATTACATAATAAAAAAATATTATCATCCGTACTCATCGACAGAACTCATCAGCAATAATACCTATATTATTTTTAGAGCGATCAGGCTCAATGAGCCATATGTTAGCCGGAAAGCAATGGATGTGTCAGTTTTTGAAGAGTTACCTGTTAAGTATATCGATGAGCTGGGATTTGATAATATGAATCCAGAATCTAAGAAAATAATGCAAAAATTAGGGTTGATGAAAGTTCCATATAAATATTATATATATGTGTTGAAGAGAATTTGATATTTTAGAAATTGCATAAAAAATAATTGTGCAATAGTTTATGGATGTGATAAAATCATTGTCAATCAGGAGGTGAGAACGTGAGTTTAGTTGATAGACAAAAAGACACTATAATTGAAGAGTATAGAACACATGATAAAGATACTGGTTCGCCAGAAGTTCAAGTCGCAATTCTAACAAAAAAAATAAACCATTTAGTTGAACACTTAAAAGAAAACAAAAAAGACAATCATTCTAGACGTGGGTTATTGTTAATGGTAGGACAAAGAAAGAGATTACTTACTTATCTTCAAGGCAAAGATGATAAACGATACAATGTTTTAATTAAAAAACTTGAGTTAAGAAGATAGTTACCACGATCGAAATTTTTAGGGAGATTACCAAATGAATAAAAAAGTTGTAAAAACAATCGTTAATGACGTAGAGTATTCTATTGAAACAGGAAGAATGGCCAGACAAGCAGATGGAGCCGTATTGGTCAGAAGTGGAGACACTGTTGTTTTTGCAGCTGTAGTAGGTCTGAAAGAAGCAAAGGAAGGTACCGATTTTTTTCCGTTAACAGTAAACTATACAGAGAAAATGTACGCTGCCGGACGTATTCCAGGAAATTTTTTTAAGAGAGAGGGTAGGTCTTCAACAGAAGAGACCCTTATTTCAAGATTAATTGATAGACCGATTCGACCTTTATTCCCTGAAGGTTTTGTAAACGAAGTAAGTATAACAATTCAAGTTTTAAGTTATGACAGTAATCACTTGCCGGAACCATTGGCAGCGATTGCCGCATCAGCAGCACTAAGTATTTCTCCAATACCTTTCCTAGGACCGATTGCAGGCGTAATCGTAGGCATGATTGATGGTCAGTTTGTTATTAATCCATCGATTGCACAGCTTGAGAAAAGCAAATTGCATCTTTCAATTTCTGGGACTAAGGATGCTATTATGATGGTTGAAGCAGGAGCTGAATTAATAAGCGAAGAAGAGATGCTAAAAGCCCTTGAAGTTGGACATGACGCAATTAAAAAACTAATTATTCTTCAGGATGATTTGGTTAAAATAGCGGGTAAGGAAAAATGGGTTATTAATATTCCTCAATTAGATAAATCTTTAGTTCAGGAGATCGAAAATAAATTTAAAGATGAACTGAAATCTGCTTTATATGTTACTGGTAAGCTTGATAAATACCAGGCAATTGATACATGTAAAACTAATGTAATGGCATATGCGTTGGATAAATTCGGCGAAGAAAAGTTTAGTGCTCAAAAAATGGATCTTTCCAAAATATTTTCAAATATGGAAAGTAACATTGTTAGAGAAGCAATACTAAAAGATAAGAAAAGATCCGATGGTAGAAAAATAGATGAAATTAGAGCCATAAGTTGCGAGGTAGATGTTTTGCCAAGAACTCACGGGTCAGCATTGTTTACAAGAGGAGAAACTCAGAGTTTGGGTATCGTAACATTGGGTGCAGGTAAAGATGAAGTATTGGTGGATGGATTAGAAGAAGCATTCAAAAAACGATTTTTCCTTCATTACAATTTCCCAGCATTTAGTGTAAATGAAGTTAATGGTAGACCAGGTCCAGGCCGAAGAGAAATTGGCCATGGTGCTTTAGCAGAAAGAGCTGTTTCCAAGATTCTTCCAAAGAATGATGAATTTCCTTATATTATCAGAATCGTATCCGAAATTATGGAGTCAAACGGATCGTCCTCTATGGCAAGTATTTGTAGTGCATCGTTAGCATTGATGCAAGCTGGTGTTCCAATAAAAGAACCAGTGTCTGGTATTGCAATGGGTTTAATAAAAGGTCCTGATTCTTATACTATATTAACTGACATTGCAGGATTGGAAGATCATTTAGGTGATATGGACTTTAAAGTAGCCGGTGGACGAAATGGTATAACCGCATTGCAAATGGATATAAAAATAAATGGTATTACGTTTGAAATAATTAAGGAATCGTTAAGTCGAGCTAAAACAGCCAGATTAGAAATTCTTGATAAAATGGTGGCAGTACTATCTTCATCGAGTAAAGAATTATCAGATTATGCTCCTAGAATTGAGACTATTCAAATTCCAGAAGATAAAGTTGGTGGTTTAATTGGGCCTGGTGGAAAGAATATTAAAGCAATTATTGAAAGAACTGGAGTTAATATTGATATTAGCGATGGTGGTAGAGTAAGTATATCAGCGGTAGACAAAGCCTCTATTGATGCTGCAAAAAGAGAAATTAATGGGATTTGTAAAGATCCTGAAAAAGGCGAAATATATACTGGTGTCGTTAAAAAAATTACAAACTTTGGTTTATTTCTTGAATTTTTACCCGGGAAAGAAGGCTTATTACATATTTCCAAGGTATCGGATAAATTCTTAAAAAATCTTGAAGATGCTTTTAAAGTTGGAGACGAGCTTGAAGTAAAGATTGAGGAAGTTGATGCACGTGGACGTATAAGCTTCATTAGAGTTTAGCTAATAATACGGTGTAAAAACATTGTATCAAATTGAAAAATTTAAAAATGGTTTAACAGTTGTATTAGAGCCCATTCCCTATGTGAAAAGCATTTCTTTGGGCATTTTTGTCGGAAGCGGTTCTGGCAATGAACCAACAAACCTAAACGGAATTTCTCATTTTATAGAACATATGAATTTTAAAGGAACAAAAACACGCTCTGCAAGAGAGATTGCAGAAGTGTTAGATTCTGTCGGCGGAAAACTCAATGCCTATACAAGTAAAGAACATACCAGCTATTATGCAACAGTATTGGATGAACATTTTGATACAGCTTTAGCGTTAATGAGCGACATATTTTTTAATTCGTTGTATCGAGAATCAGATATCGAAACAGAAAAACGTGTGGTGCTTGAAGAAATCAAAATGTATGAGGATAGCCCAGATGAAATTATCCACGATTTGTACGTTCGAAATATATGGCCTGATTTTAATTTAGGGCAACCGGTAATTGGACGAAAAGAGGTTGTCAGTAGTCTTACCCGACAAGATGTAGTTGATTATTTAGATGAACATTATTTTCCCGGCAATATTATTATTTCAGTGGCAGGTAAGTTTAAGAAGGACCAAATATTAGAGAAAATAAGAGAAGTGTTTAGTCGATTAAATAATAAGAAGAAAATTCATAAAGAATCGAAATTGCCAACATTTAAGAGTGGCGTTAATTTAATAAATAAAGAAACAGAGCAAATCCACCTATGTTTTGGTAGCAGAGGTGTTTCCTATCATGATGAGCGAAGATATCCGTTGCTTGTATTATCGAGTATTATCGGTGGGTCAATGAGCAGTGTTTTGTTTCAGGAAATTCGTGAAAAACGGGGACTTGTTTATTCGATATTTTCATATCCACAATATTTTAAAAACAGTGGATTGTTCACTATTTACGCAGGAACTGGTCTAAAGAATGCACGAGATGTACTTGCTATTATTATCGAAAAAATTGAAAATTTAAAGAAAGATTTCCCCGTAAATATGCTAATAACCGCTAAAGAGCAGTTAAAAGGTAATTTAATACTAGGGCTTGAGTCTACAAGTAATAAAATGTCTTGGAACGGTAAAAATTATTTTTATTATGAAAAAGTATTAAATGTTAAAGAAATATCACGGATTATCAACAAAATTGAAGTGGATGATTTGTTAAAGTTACTCGATTATATTGTTAATCCGCAATACTATGCGTTAACTGCGATTGGGAATTTTAAAGAAGATATATTTAAAGGAATTATTAATGATAAGTAATGTTGAAATTGAAATCGAATGCCTGAGTCATTTTAAGGGATTAAAATTACCTGCATATCAGACAGAACATTCAGCAGGAGTTGATTTACAATCTGCGGAGGATGTAACTATAAAAAAAGGTGAACGAAAATTAGTGGCTACTGGAATTAAAATGGCTATTCCTATAGGATATGAAGGGCAAATCAGACCAAGAAGCGGTTTGTCGCTTCGAGAAGGTCTTCTTGTCCCAAATTCACCAGGAACAATTGACTCGGATTATCGCGGAGAAGTGAAAATAATTCTCTGGAATTTAGGCGAAAATGATTTTAAAATAAATAAAGGCGATAGAATCGCACAGCTAGTAATATCTCCTATTGTAAGAGCCGCTTTTCAAGTAGTCGCTGAATTAGGGATTACGGATCGAAACGAGGGTGGTTTTGGCCATACAGGAGTTAGTTAAAGGAGGACAATATGATTAAAGTAGTTGTAAACGGTGCATTAGGAAAAATGGGAAAAGAAGTTGTAAATGCGGTGAAGGCATCTACAGACATGGAGCTTATTCAAGAGTGTGATATCAATAATAGTTTAGATAACTATTTAAGCAAAAATTCTGTCGATGTTGTTGTCGATTTTACTCGGCCCGAAGCCAGAATGGAAAATGTTAAAACTATCTTAAATCATGGTGCAGCAGGTGTAATCGGCACTACTGGTTTCACAGATGAGGATTTAGAAGAAATAAAAAAATTGTGTAAGAAAAATAAAAAAGGAATCATTGTTGCTCCAAATTTTGCAATTGGGACAATCCTACAAATGCATTTTTCCCGTATTGCAGCAAAGTATTTTGATACAGCAGAAATTGTAGAGTACCATCATAACCAAAAGGCAGATTTCCCATCGGGTACGGCTATAAAAACAGCGCAGTTAATGGCAAAAGAAAGAGAATTATTTAATCCAAAATTGAATGATGTTGTTTCAAATCTTGATGGTGCAAGGGGTGCGGATTTTAAGGGTATTCATATTCATAGTGTTCGTCTACCGGGTATGGTTGCTCATCAAGAGGTAATATTCGGTGAAAAGGGTCAATATCTGACGATCAGGCATGATGCAGTTTCTAGAGAATGTTATATGTCTGGGGTCTTGATGTCTATCAGAGAAGTCGTTAAAATAGACAAATTAATTTATGGATTAGAAAGTTTGTTAGGTTTATAGGAATGGAGGAAAAGATAATGAAAAAATATACTGTTGCGGTTGTTGGTGCGACCGGAGTTGTTGGCACTGAAATGATTAAAGTGTTAGAAGAGTTTAAGTTTCCTGTGAGTAAGCTGATCCCACTCGCTTCTGAAAAATCAGCAGGAAAAGTGATCGAATATATGAATAAAAATGTTTACGTAGAAAAGTTGGATAAGAATTCGTTTAAAGATGTTGATATCGCTCTATTTAGTGCTGGAGCTGCAATAAGCAAACAATACGCACCGATAGCAGTAAAAGCAGGGGCGATTGTTATTGATAATACCAGTTTTTTTAGAATGGATAAGGATATCCCGTTGGTAGTTCCAGAAGTAAATGCTCATGTTTTGAAAGACCATAAGGGAATTATTGCTAATCCAAACTGTTCAACGGCTCAATTAGTATTGGCGCTAAAGCCGATTCACGATGCTTATAAGATAAAAAGAGTAGTTGTATCTACTTATCAAGCAACATCAGGTGCTGGTAAAGAGGCCATGGATGAGCTCGCAAAACAAACAATTGGTATTCTGAATGGGAAAGGGGTAATCGACCCCAAAAAGTTTACTAAACAGATTGCGTTTAATCTGATTCCTCATATTGATGTGTTTATGGAAAATGATTATACAAAAGAAGAAATGAAAATGACGAACGAAACAAAAAAAATTATGGGAGATGACTCTATCGAATTAGTTGCAACATGTGTTAGAGTCCCTGTTTTTATTGGCCATAGTGAAGTCGTTAATATCGATGTTGAAAAGAAGTTCAAGATCGAGGATGTTAAAAAGATACTATCAGAATTTCCTGGTTTAAAAATAGTGGACGATCCAAAAAAGAATGAATATCCAACGCCAATAGATTGTGTGGATACAAACGATACTTTAGTGGGACGAATTAGACGAGATATTTCAATTGAAAATGGGATAACCATGTTTATTGTTTCAAACAATTTAAGAAAAGGAGCAGCTTCCAATGCAGTACAAATAGCGTTGGAGTTGATTAACCAAAAACTCGTTTAATGCATGAAAAAGAACAGATTTTAAAGTTTTTTGATTCAACAATAAGCCAATACACTTCCGATGATCCTTTTGTTGTTGGTTGGGGAAGTCTGGACTCTCAGATTGTCCGGTTTAAAGTATTAGCAGATATTGGCGATATTAATAATTGTAGTATTTTAGATTTGGGTTGTGGCGTTGGCGATTTATATGGATATTTAGAACAGACTGCTTCTGGAATTGATTATTACGGTATAGATTTCCATCCAGAAATGATAAAGATGGCTAAAAAAAAATATCCTGCTGCCCGTTTTGAAAATATAAGTCTTGAAGATGTCCACGAGAAATATGATTATGTATTCGTATCTGGTGCCTTTAATTTACTGATAGAGGATAACGAAAATTATATTAAAAATTGGATTATTAAAACACATAACATGGCAAAAAAAGGTGTTGCAATAAATCTATTAAGCAAGTATGCTCCTTTAGATAAGAAATACTATAATTTATGTTATTATGACCCATTATATGTATTAGATTTTTGCATTAAAAAGTTTGGAAAAGTAAATTTGAAGCATGATTATTTGCCTCATGACTTTACGATCCATATTTATAAATAGTAATAAATAAAATAAGGCATGTCACAAAAGTGTTTATGATAAAGGAATAGAGAGAGGAGCTAAACTATGACAGAATTTGGCAGAATTATGACGGCAATGATTACACCCTTCGATAAAAAAGGGGAGATAAACTTTAAAGAAGTTAAGAGATTAGCGCTTAAATTAGTGAATGAAGGAACTGAAACAATAGTCGTTACTGGAACGACCGGTGAGTCGCCAACCCTTTCACATGAAGAAGATTTGTTATTATATGCTACTGTATTGGATGCGATCGGCGATAAAGCAAAAGTGGTTGCAGGAACTGGAAGTAATTGCACAAAAACCACCATTAAATATACAAGGATGGCTCAAGCAATTGGTGTCCATGGTGCAATGATAGTAGTTCCTTATTATAATAAACCGTCTCAGGATGGAATGTACCAGCATTTTTCGCAAGTTGCTGAAAACACTGATTTACCGTTGATGATATACAATATTCCAGGGCGAACTGGAGTAAATATGTTGCCGGAAACAGTTATAAGGATTACGGAGAGATGCAGAAACTATATTTCAATTAAGGAAGCATCAGGAAATTTAGAGCAAATGGCTCAGATAATTAAATTAAATAAAAGAAAAGATTTTAAGCTTTATAGTGGTGATGATGCACTTACGCTTGATGTTATTAAACTTGGAGGAGTGGGTGTTGTAAGCGTTGCGTCACACATTGTCGGGAATGATATTAAAGAAATGATTAATCTTTATATTAAAGGCGATGTAGCCGGAGCAGATGCATTAAACAAGAAATTAATGCCAATATTTAAAGTTCTGTTTATTACATCAAATCCAGCCCCTACGAAGGATGCCTTAAATATGTTGGGATACCAAGCAGGGAGTCCGAGATTGCCTATAGTGGCTGTTAACAAAGAAGAAAGTGCTCAAATAAAATCAGTTTTGAAGGATTTAAAGCTAATATAATGATAAATTTACTCATATTTGGTGGTTTGGATGGCATCGGTAAAAACATGATGGCATTTGAGAGTGAAGAAGCAATCATTGTACTAGATGTAGGAATTATGTTCCCGGACATCGATATGTACGGTATTGATAAAGTAATTCCAGATTTTTCATATTTAATTGAAAAAAAAGATAAGGTTAAGTGTATCTTCATTACCCACGGACACGAAGATCATATTGGTGCAATTGGCTATTTTCTAGAACATATCAATGTTCCAGTTTATGGAACTAAATTAAGTTTGGGATTAATTGAGCATAAGCTTAAGGAAAGAGGAATGGTTTCATATGATTTAAGGGTTATTAATGATAGCTCTGTTGTAGATGTAAATGATTTTCAAGTTTCTTTTCTTAGAGTCAGTCATTCTATTCCAGATGGAGTGATGACAGTAATTGATACCCCTGTGGGGCGCATTGTCCACTCTGGCGATTTTAAAGTAGATTATACTCCTATTGATGGTAAGGTCATGGATTTAAATAGAATTGCTCAAATAGGTCAAGATGGGGTTATGCTGTTTCTAAGCGATAGTACAAATGCATTGAAAAAAGGGCATACCCTTTCAGAAAGCATGGTGGGAGAATCATTTGAACGGGTTTTTAAAGGGATTACCGGACGATTACTAGTAACGACATTCTCAAGTAATATACATCGAATACAGCAAGCCATAACAGTAGCAAAAAATCATGGCCGAAAGATTTGTTTTGCTGGACTCAGTATGGAAAATACTGCAAAAATAGCAAAAAAACTTGGCTATCTTAATTTTGAGGACGAGGATGTATTTTTTATTGGAGATGTGGATAAATATCCAGATAATCAGGTATTAATACTAACAACAGGAAGTCAGGGAGAACCTTTAGCGGCTCTATCTAGAATTGCAAATGACACCTATCGATTGTTTCAAATAAAAACCGGAGATACTGTTATCATGTCCGCACTGCCTATTCCAGGAAATGAAAAAACCGTTTATTCAACGATTGATAAGCTTGGACGAAAAGGTATAAAGGTCATATATGAAGAAGAATCTAAAATGCACGTATCTGGACATGCATATCAAGAAGAACTTAAGCTCTTATTAATGCTATTAAAACCACAGTTTTTTATACCGGTTCATGGAGAATACCGACATCTATCAGCTCATGCAAAATTGGCTGAGGAATTAGGAGTTGTTGAAGATATTTTGATTGCTGAAAATGGCAACGTCATAAATATTAGTAGTGATGGAATGAAGATAATCAATAAATTGGTTCTTCACTCTACGTATATAGATAGCAATGATATGCGTTTAGAAGATGAATCATTAATAGAGGAACGTCACACTATGGCGAATGATGGAGTTGTCGCTATTACATTTCCAATCGATCACAAAGGTAATATTGATGGAGATTTAAAAGTTGTATCCAAAGGAGTGACCACAAATCCTGAGGAATTTATGACAGGACTTAAGGATAGCATCGTGGATCAGTACAATCATTTTTCAACAATGAATCACTTGGACATAGATACCTTGTCGCGAACATTAGAAGACATGGTAAAAAAATACATGTCAAAACGAATAGGCAAGCGACCAGCGGTCATTCCAATAATTATTAAGAGATAATGGAAAAACTGTTGCTGCATGTCTGTTGCGCACCATGTTCAACAGCTGTCATTGAGAAATTACAAAAAAATTATGAGATTACCTGTTTATTCTATAATCCAAATATCCATCCAGAGGAAGAATATAAATTAAGACTTAAGGAAGCTCTTCGGTATTCTTCAATAAACAATGTTGTAATGAAAGAAGAGAATTATGTCCCTGATGATTGGCACAAGGTAATTAAGGGAACAGAAACTGCTACTGAGAAGAGTGGGGTTCGATGTGCAAAATGTTTTGCTTTACGTTTAGAAAAAACAGCTGAAATTGCCTCAAAGGAGCGCTACGATTATTTTACAACAACACTCTCGGTGAGCCCTCATAAAAACGTGAATATAATTAATGAGATAGGATACAAATTAGAAAAGGATTTTTCATCTAAGTATTATTCTGGGGATTTTAAAAAAGAAGATGGATACAAACGATCGATTGAATTGTCTAAAGAATACAATTTGTATCGACAGAGTTATTGTGGATGTATTTATAGTAGAGAGAAAAAAAATTGAATTAATGTTATACTTAAAATGGACGTAAACGAATGATAATAAAAAAATTTGAACATTCATTTGAAGATTTCGGTCAGGATATAATAAAAAAATTAAATATTCTAGGAGAATATTTAATTTTTACATATGAGATAATTCGTCATATTTTTTCCCGTAAACTGAAACTGAAGCATGTTTTTTCACAGATGACAAAAATAGGCGTTAACTCTTTTCCAATTACGGCTGTTACACTCTTATTTGTTGGAATGGTGTTTTCGAATCAAGTAACCCATGAATTTACAAAAATTGGAGCAGGTAAAATAATCGGTGGTATTGTTGGATTTGCCATATGGCGGGAATTAGGACCATTGTTTGCAGGAGTGGTAGTTGCCGCAAGAGTTGGTGCCGCTATTTCGACCGAAATCGGTGCCATGAAAGTTACCGAGCAAATTGATGCCCTCAGATCCATGGCAATAAATCCCATAGTATTTTTATATGTTCCGAGATTTTTAAGTTTAATTTTTATGATGCCACTTCTGATAATATTTGCAAACTTCATTGGTTTTATTGCCGGACTGGGAATATATACCACGTTATATAATGGAAATCCGGTGGCGTATATTGCTTCAGCAGCGAATATGCTGACGCCATTAGATATTTATGGTGGTGTCCTTTATAAGGGCCCCATTTTTGGTTTTATCATTGGCTCATTTTCATTATATATTGGCTCAAAAACAGGGAATGGTGCGGTTGGTATAGGTCGATCAGCTACAATGTCGGTTGTTAGTTGTTTAATCGTCTTGTTTATTGTTAACTTCTTCTTGTCCTATTTAATTTTCTAGATACCCATGATAAAAATAAAAAGTCTGATAAAAACATATGGGGACCAAACAATACTGAAGGATTTAAATATTAAAATTCCTAAAGGGAAAAAAACAACCATTATTGGACAGAGTGGTTGTGGAAAGAGTACTCTTCTCAGATTAATTCTTGGTCTTGAAAAATTTGATGAAGGTGAAATCTGGGTTGGGAAAGATTGTATTACTCATCTTTCAGAAGATGATTTAAACAAAGTGAGATTACAGTTTGGAATGGTTTTTCAGTCTGCCGCATTATTTGACTCTATGACCGTTGGAGAAAATGTGGGACTAGTGTTAAAAGAACATACTGATATGACTCGAGAAGAAATAAAAGAACGAGTCATAGAGAAATTAGGTTTAGTGGGATTAAATGATATCTATGATGCTTATCCAGCGAACTTAAGTGGAGGGATGAAGAAGCGAGTTGCCTTTGCTAGAGCAATTGTGAATAATCCGAAGGTTTTATTGTTTGATGAACCAACTACTGGTTTAGACCCAGTTACGTCTACTCGGGTTGAAAATTTAATCAATAAGCTCACAAAAAAAACCAATGCAACGACGATAGTTGTGACCCATCAAATTAGTACAATTTTAAATGTTTCAGAAAATATTGTCATGATTCATGACGGAGAAGCAATCAAAACTGAGGGGCCGGATAAAATATTAAAAAGTAAAAACAAGATGGTTTATAACTTTGTAAACGGCTTGATAAAATAAATATAATAATATATTTGCAGTTAAGATAAATAAATATAAATGGTAGAATAAAAGAATATGAAAACAGAAACAAAAGTTGGCCTATTTGCATTTGTTGCAATTTTAATACTAACCATAGGGATTATTTGGAAGAGTAGTATTTTAATGCGAACCAGCGGCTACATGCTAGTGGGCGAATTTCAAACTGTGAGTGGATTATTGCCAGGTGCTGAGGTTAGATATAGAGGGTACCTGATAGGCTATGTCGCAAAAGTTATCCCGAATCCAAAGTCAATAAAAGTTTTTATGTTTGTCAAACGTGGAATAAAAATATCCGAAGGATCCACCTTAAGAGTCGATTTTGATGGACTTATTGGTGAAAAATATATGAATGTAATTCCTAATGCCAATAGTACGACATTTTTACGTCATGGAGCTGTTCTACCAGGAACAGCTGCATCTGGGCTTGTCGATTTTGTTAACGTCGGTACTAAAAATCTAGAAGAGACAAAGAAAATACTTCAGGTTCTTAGCAAGATTATTACCAGTGATGACAGTCAGAAATCGATTCAGGGTCTGATAATAAATATAAATAAAGTGGCGGAAAGATTGGATTCAGTTCTA
>MFRH01000044.1:34379-35263 GCA_001783275.1 Candidatus Margulisbacteria bacterium GWF2_35_9 | reverse complement strand
TAACTGTGAGTTAGAGAGACTTGCTTATGCAATGGGCGTTCGTCATAAACATTTCCAAGGAGAAAAGAAACACTATAAAAAAGATTTTTCTTCTAATGCTGTTATTCGAGATCCAAATAAATGTATCCTTTGCGGACGTTGTGTCCGAATTTGCAAAGAAGTACAAGGTGTTTGCGCAATCGATATGGCTCACCGTGGATTTCAGTCAGTCGTTATGCCTGCTTTTGACAAACCATTCGGAGATTCAGTATGTTCCTCTTGCGGACAATGTATTAATGTGTGTCCAACAGCTGCCTTTTTAGAAAAAGATTATACAAATGACGTATGGAAAGCATTGAATGATCCTGAAATAACAACTGTTATACAGTTTGCTCCTTCTGTTAGAGCAGCCATCGGAGAAGGTTTTGGCGTCGCTCCTGGAAAAAATATGGAAAAAGAAACAATCACAGCTCTTCGTCGTCTTGGATTTGATCAGGTATACGACACTCAATTTGGAGCTGACTTAACAATAGTTGAAGAAGCATCCGAACTTGTCAGAAGAATTCAAAACAAAGGCAAACTGCCGATGATTACTTCTTGCTCAGCTGCATGGATAAAATTTTGCGAACAATTCTATCCCGAATTATTGGATAATCTATCGACCTGCATGTCTCCGATGTCAATGGTAGGAAGTATTATTAAGAGACATTTACCAAAAAAGCTAAACAAAAAACCAGAGAAGATTTTCTCTGTAGCAGCAATGTGTTGTACTGCAAAAAAAGACGAATCAAAACGAGCAGATTTTCAGACAGAAAACGGCGATCGTTATGTAGATGCCGTAATTACAACACGTGAATTGATATGGATGATTAAATCTGCTGGAATCGATTTCGTTGGTTTAGAAC
>MFRH01000044.1:23783-34324 GCA_001783275.1 Candidatus Margulisbacteria bacterium GWF2_35_9 | reverse complement strand
AGCAACTGGTGGAGTTATGGAAGCAGCCCTTAGAACGGCTCACTACTTTATATCAGGAAAAGAACTTCCTGGTATTGAATTTAAACCTGTTCGAGAAGCAATTGACGAAATAAAAGAAGCATCAGTAGCAATCGATGGGAATATCTATAATGTTGCAGTAGCATCTGGTCTTGGACATGCTCAGGAATTACTTGAAAAAGTGATATCTGGTGAAGCAAACTATCACTTTATTGAAATTATGGGATGCCCTGGAGGATGTGTGGGTGGAGGTGGCCAGCCATATGCCGGAACAGATATGGTTCCAGTTGATAAAGCCCTTTTAAAAAAGAGAGCCAAAGCATTATACTCTTCAGATGAAGCAACCGTTAAACGACGATCTCATGAAAACGTTGATGTCCAAAAACTTTACGACGAGGCTCTTGAACGATATGGATCAGCCGTTTCTCACAAATGGCTTCATACTCATTATTCCGAAAAACAACCACGTGGTATTTGCAAACACAGAAAAGTGGATCAAGTTGCAAGTTGCATCACTCCAGACGATCCAAGATATGCGGAATTAACCCCATACATAGAATGGACACAAACTCAAAAGAACAGAAAAAGTTTCTTAATCCCAGTGCTTCATAAAACCCAAGAACTTTTTGGATATTTACCACAAGAAACGATGGATTTTATTTCTGTAAAAATGCAGATCCCAACTTCACGAATTTATGGAGTAGCCACCTTTTACCACTTTTTTA
Source organism: Candidatus Margulisbacteria bacterium GWF2_35_9 (assembly GCA_001783275.1). Classification (GTDB taxonomy): domain Bacteria; phylum Margulisbacteria; class Riflemargulisbacteria; order GWF2-35-9; family GWF2-35-9; genus GWF2-35-9. Next base: position 33,581 of record MFRH01000044.1, on the reverse strand, counting down.
GTTTGAAACCAAAAGGCAAAAACAGAATCAATGTATGCCTTGGTACTGCATGCTATGTAAAGGGAGCAAACGATGTTGTTCGTGAGTTTGAGAAAGAACTTGAAATTAAGATGGGAGAAACAGATAAAGATATGAATTTTTCATTGGAATGTACCCGTTGTATTGGTGCTTGCGGATTAGCGCCAGTTGTTCTTGTTAATGACAAAATCTACAGCAAAGTTAATTCCAAAGACATTAAATCAATTCTTAAGGAATTAAAAAGTTGATAGACGAAAATAAAATTGAAACATTACTGAAGAATGTCTCTGATCCATTAGCGGTCAGAGACATTCTAAAAAAATCAAAAAATCTAGAAAGATTAAGTTTAGAAGAAACATCCATTCTGTTAAACACTGTTGATGAAAAACTCTGGGAAGAAATCTTTGAAGCAGCTTCTTATGTAAAAACTAAAATTTATGGCAACAGATTAGTTCTATTTGCACCATTGTATATTTCTAATCTATGCAAAAATGAATGCCTCTATTGTGGTTTTAGAGCCAGTAATAAGGATGTGCATCGCCAAGTTTTAACTCAGGAAGAGATCCATAATGAAACACTCGCGCTACTAAAAACAGGTCAAAAGCGTATTTTGCTTGTCTCAGGCGAAGCCTACCCCAATGGCAAACTTGATTACATCATTGATTCCATAAAAACCGTATACTCTGTTCAAGACGGCAAAAACAACATTCGTAGATTAAATGTAAATATAGCCCCTCTTACTACAGAAGAGTTCATAAAAATTAAAGAAGCGGACATTGGCACCTATCAGTTATTTCAAGAAACCTATCATAAACCAAGCTACAAAAAGCTACATACCAAGGGACCAAAATCAGACTACGATTATCGGTTACAAACCATTGACCGTGCATTTGAGGCTGGTATTGATGATGTCGGCATCGGGATATTATTCGGATTATATGACTATAAGTATGAAATACTCTCGTTGGTATCGCATATCGAACATCTAGAAGCAAAATTTGGCATGGGACCACACACCATTTCGATACCCAGACTCGAACCTGCAACTGGGTCTGACTTAGCATCAAATCCCCCCTACCCTGTAGATGACGAAACCTTTAAAAAAATAATTGCAATCCTAAGACTGACGGTACCCTACACTGGGCTAATTCTCAGTACACGAGAAAATCCTAAAATGAGACATGAAGCAATGAACCTTGGCATATCCCAAATCAGTGCCGGTAGTAAAACAAATCCAGGTGGCTATTCATCTGGTAAAAGTGTTGAGCAGTTCTCCTTGGGTGATCATCGTTCTTTAGATGAAGTCATTTTGGACATTTGCTCAAAAGATGCCATTCCATCATTTTGCACAAGTTGTTATCGATTAGGTAGAACAGGACTGGACTTTATGGAATATGCAAAACCAGGTGATATCCGAAAAAAATGTTTACCCAATGCGTTATATACATTTCAGGAATATATCGATGATTATGCGACTGAAGAGACAAAGAAAATCGGCATGAAAATGATTAAAAAACAATTATTGGATATCCCAGAATCAATTCGAGAACGTGTCATTACCAATTTGAACAAAATTAAAAAAGGAGCACGGGATTTGTATGAATAACCTTCATATAGAAAAAGACTCTTTGGGGTCAGACTCTATATCGACGGATAAGTTGTGGGGAATACATAGCCAACGTGCACATAATAATTTTATAAAATCCGGCCTACCACAATCAAAATATTTCTATAAAGCCCTCGCCCAAGTTAAATTAGCAGCATGTAAGACTAACATTGTCCTTGGTTATATTGATCCGGCAATTGGTAATGCCATGATGACGGCTATTGACGAGATGATTCGTTATAACCATTTTGAATATTTTATTGTAGATCCGCTGCAAGGTGGCGCAGGAACATCTACCAATATGAATATTAATGAAATTATTGCGAAACGGACTAATCAACTTTTAAAGAAAGAAATATGTTCACCACTGGAGCATGTTAATCTGCACCAATCAACTAACGATGTATATCCATCTGCACTTAAAGTTGCTGTGTCCTATTATTTAATGGATCTTGAACAAAACACCAATATTCTATTACAAGAACTACAACTAAAAGAAAAAGAGTTTACTCGTGTCCGGAAAATAGCCAGAACAGAGCTAATGCCAGCAGTGCCAACAACATTAGGAAAAGATTTTTCGGCTTATGCTGATGTCATTGGTCGAGATAGATGGCGAATATTTAAAGCCCTTGAGAGAATCAGACAAATTAATCTGGGAGGAACTGCAATTGGTACGGGGTTAACAGCTCCTAAAAAATATATTTTTGCGGTTTGTGATAATTTAAAAAAGATCACGGGGCTACCTATAAGTAGAGCAGAAAACCTTTACGATGCAACCCAGAATCATGATCAAATTGCTGAAGTGTTCTCAATGATTAAAATATTAGCTATTAATATTAACAAAATATCTAACGACTTGAGACTGCTTGCTTCCTATAAAGAAATCATTCTAAAACCCCTACAAGATGGATCATCCATTATGCCCGGGAAATATAATCCGGTCATTCTCGAAATGTTGAATCAAATTTGCCTAAAAGTAATCGGAAACGACAATACTGCATCCCATGCAATTTCTCAGGGCGAACTTGAACTCAATGCTAGATTACCGTTAATCGCATACCTTATCTTTGAATCCTGTGATTTACTTATTCAAGGTATTGATAAATTAAGTACCACTTGCATTCGACATATTACTGCCGACATCGCACATTGTGATTTACAACTATTAAACGAACCCAGTACAAGCACTATTTTAATTCCCAAAATAGGATATAAAAAAGCAGCTGAAATTGCTGAGTATATGATACAGAAAAAAACTGATATTATCAGTGCCTGCAATGCATTGTCAGTGATTGATCACCTTGAACTTGAAGAGTTATTGAAAGCAGAAAATATATGCAAACTGGGTTATGATGAATAAAACACCAAAAGGAAACCGTCCGCATATTACCTTTCTAGGAAAACGAAACGTTGGAAAATCGTCGTTAATAAATGTTCTAATTAACCAAGAACTGAGTATCGTGTCAGATGTGCCGGGAACCACTACCGATCCTGTTGAAAAAGCCACTGAATTAAATCCATTTGGCCCCGTTGTGTTTGTAGATACTGCCGGTTATGATGACATCGGCCTACTTGGGGAGAAACGTGTCAAAAAAACAATGACGGCGTTAACTGAATCCGACCTAGCAATAATAGTTATTACTGAAGAACTAACAAATGATGACAAAAAAATAATCGATCTTGTTATCAGCAAAAATATCGGTTACTTATTGGTAATCAATAAATCGGATATAATGGATGAGGAAACAATTAAAAAAGTTCAAAATAATATCCGACAATCATACAACGTAGCCGTTCTGTTATGTTCAACTATCAACCATAATAATATTGAAGAACTAAAAGAATCTATTATTACAATCCTTCGATCAAACCCCAGTGAACTTCCAATTATCTCAGATTTGCTAAAGCCAATGGACACAGTCGTACTCGTCATACCCATCGATAAAGAAGCCCCTAAGGGGAGACTCATTCTTCCACAAGTCCAAACAATTCGCGAATGTCTAGACGCAGATGTATCCTGTATAGTTGTGAAGGAACGAGAACTCCACTATACGCTAAATCATATACTTAAAACAAAACCCAAAATTGTTATCACCGATTCCCAGGCATTTTTAAAAGTGAATGCAGATGTAGCCGACGATGTTTTAATGACTTCTTTCTCTATTTTATATGCCAGACAAAAAGGCGATCTAATAACTTATACAAAAGGTATTTCTGCAATAAAAAAATTAAAAAACAACGACTCCATTCTAATCGCTGAATTATGTTCTCATCGCCCAATTAGCGAAGATATCGGTCGGGTAAAAATACCAAGATGGCTAGAGCAATATAGTGGCTTAAGTTTAAATTTCGACGTCTTTTCTGGAAAAGAAATACCCGAGGATTTAACCAAATATAAATTAATTATTCAATGTGGCGGATGCATGGCAAATCGAAGTTTAATCATTTCTAGAATTAATAAAGCAATCGATCAAAATGTACCCATTACAAATTACGGACTGATTATTGCATACCTTCACGGAATTATCGAACGGGCGTTAACCCCATTCCCAGAAGCACTCGAGTATTTAAAAAGTTAATTACGATGTCCATTCATAATATTTTATCAAAAATAGATCAAAACATAGGTCTAAACAAACAAGACATTATGTCCCTTCTTCAATCAAGTGACACTGATACTCAACTCCTTTATGAAAAGGCAGATGAGCTAAGAGCTAAATATATGGGTAATGCTGTTTATTTAAGAGGAATCGTCGAATTTTCAAATCATTGCAAAAAAGATTGCAATTACTGTGGAATCAGACGAAGCAATTCAATTGTTCAACGGTATCGTATACCGCAGGAAGAAATAATTATGTCCTGCATCAACATGGAAAAAGCGGGTCAAACAACGGTTGTATTGCAATCTGGGGAAGACCCATATTATACGAAGGAAAAAATTCAAAACTTACTAGTATCCATTAAAAAAGAAACAAACCTTGCCATTACCCTCTCTGCTGGTGTTCGTTCACTTAACACTTATAAATATTGGAAAGACGCTGGAATGGATCGTTACCTTTTGCGTTTTGAAACATCAAGCGTCGAACTATTTCAATTTTGTCATCCGGATGAAACATTACAAACGAGAATCAATGCACTGATGAATCTTAAATCCATTGGGGTTCAAACCGGCTCAGGCTTTTTAATCGGCTTACCGGGTGAAACTCTTGAAAATCTAGCGGAGGATATCTTATTTACAGCCACCCTTAAGTTGGACATGATCGGTATCGGCCCATTTATTCCAAACGAACAAACACCCTTTGCTGAATTTAATAATCCCTTCGATTCCGAGATCTATTTTAAAACCATCTCAGTTATTCGATTGCTTAATAAAAAAGCCCATATTCCGGCAACAACTGCATTCGATGCCATTCAACCCGAGGGAAGAAACCTTCTCCTACAGAGAGGTGCAAATGTCTTCATGCCCAATGCCACTCCTCAAAAATATCGTGTTCATTATCAACTTTACCCTGGAAAGCCTTGCGTTGATGAATCCATTGAAGACTGTGCCTCTTGCGTAATCAATAGAATAACTAATATGGGAAGAAGCATCGGCAAAGACCCCGGTCACTCGATTCTTGGCTACTAACATTTCTTTTAATAAGTGCTATAATAAGTATACTAAAACCAATAAGGAGTTATTCATAATGAAAAAATTTCTCTTCCTAGTTTTTTTTGTTTTTATATTACAAGTAAGTCTTTGTGCTATTGATGATCCTTTTACGTTATCTGAAGATACTTTAAATAAACTCCCAGATTTATATCAATTATTATATGTCGTTAAAAATGATATACCCCACGAAAAAGACTTTTTCATATCCCCCTATATTGCGTATCATTATTTCGATAGTAAACGCGGATATGATAGTTATACAGACTTTGGTCTTTTTATAAATAAACAAATTGGACATAGATGGTTTGTAGATATTGGCGCTGGAATTGTTCCAACTAAGTATTCATGGTCCACTGAGGAAAGAGCGTTCTTCACCTATTTTGCCAATGCTGAATGGGAATTTCAATTCTATCGAAACATTAACCCCTATTTAATGGTCGGATTAGCAGGTGATCTTAGTGGAGCAACAAATCTCGGATTGGATTTTGGTTTTGGAGCGAAATTTTTTTATCACCCAACAATAGTTCCAAAACTTGAATATCGATACATCTCCTATGGTGATAAAGGTTTTGATCAGTTATTACTGCTTGCCTTTCACTTTCCGTTAAACTATCCAACTCATATTGTCGATTCCGATCACGATTCCGTTGGAAACTATTTGGATCAATGTCCTAACACACCTTTCGGTTCTGAGGTTGATGAAAGAGGATGTTTTACCAAAATCAACTTAAATATTAACTTTAAAACTGACAAGTATGATGTTGAAGAAAGATACTATACTCGCATACAAGAATTTGTTAAATTTTTAAAAGACAATCCAGAACTCAAGGTTCGGATTGAAGGTCATACAGATAATGTTGGTAGCAAGGAATATAACCAGAAACTTTCCGAAAATCGCGCACGTTCAGTGGCTGAATTTATCTATGGATTAGGTATTAAACAATCCCAAGTTTCTTATATAGGCTTTGGATTAACACAAGCTGTTGCTGATAATGACACAGAAGAAGGTAGAGCCATTAACAGAAGAATTGAAGCTGTTCGCAACTAACATAAAAGGGGCTTTTAAAGGAAAAAAGCCCCTTTTATTTCATTAAAAATTTTTTCTCAAATGCAGTTGTCAGAATTAAATATTTATATTATCATTTAATAAGTTTGTAATTTATTTCACAAGGTGATGAGAATAAATGAGTCCGCTAATTAATATTTTTAAGAAAAAATCTAGTACGAGCAACGTTCAATCCATCATCGATAAATATAACAAAGATCAAACTCGATTAATGGATATTTTAATCGATATTCAAGCTGAGATCGGTTATATTTCAAATGAATCTGCCTCTTTAATAGCCAATCAACTTAAAATTTCAAAAGTAGATGTCGAACAAACCCTCTCCTTTTATCATTTCTTTTCTCAAAAAGAAACAGGAAAGTATACTATATATTTAAATGACAGTGCTGTGGCAGAAATGATGGGAAGAAATGAGGTCGCAAAAGCCTTTGAAGAAGCGGCTGGCTCTAAGTTTGGAGAAGTTACAAAAGATGGAAAAATTGGTTTATTTAATACATCCTGTATTGGAATGAATGACCAAGAACCTGCCGCAATTATCAACGGTGTCATTTTCACGCGAATTACCCCATATCGTGCCAAAGAAATAATCCAAGATATGAAAAATGGAAAAGCCGTAAACGAAATGGGGCTTCAAAGTTTTGGTGATGGTAATAACAGTTCTAATTACATCCAATCGATGGTTAGTAATAACATCAGAAGAAAAGGTCCTGTTATATTTTCTGACTATAACCTAGGAAAATCAATTAAAAAGATTGTTAATATGAAACCGACAGATGTTATTCGAGATGTTAAGGCATCAAATGTTAGAGGTCGTGGAGGTGCTGGATTTCCAACAGGAATGAAATGGGAATTTTGCCGAAATGCAGCTGGTGATCAACGATACATATTTTGCAATGCTGATGAAGGTGAACCCGGAACATTTAAAGATCGAGTAATTTTAACAGAACTTCCTAAGCTTATTTTTGAAGGGATGACAGTTGCAGGTTATGCGGTAGGAGCAACTGAAGGAATCCTTTATTTAAGGTATGAATATAAGTATTTACAGAAATATCTTGAGCAAGTGCTTGAAGAGCTTAAAACAGCGAACTTACTTGGAACTAATATCGGTGGGAAAAATGGTTTTAACTTTAATATACGAATTCAATTTGGTGCTGGTGCTTATGTTTGCGGAGAAGAATCAGCTTTAATAGAATCCGCAGAAGGTAAACGCGGAGAACCAAGAGATCGACCGCCCTTCCCTGTTGAACAAGGTTATTTAAATAAACCAACCGTCGTTAATAACGTTGAAACATTATGCTCTGTCGTTAAAATAATAACTGAAGGACCAAATTGGTATAAATCTTTTGGTACTAAGGATTCCGCCGGAACAAAAGTACTTAGTATTTCTGGAGATTGTATGAATCCAGGTATCTATGAAATAGAATGGGGTTTTAATATTAATGATATTCTTAAAATGGTTGGAGCAAATGACGTTCAAGCAGTTCAAGTTGGAGGACCATCAGGAGCATTAATCGCACCAACTGAATTTGACCGAATTCTCTGCTACTCAGACCTATCTACCGGTGGATCTATCATCATTTTTAATAGCAAGAGAGATTTACTCAAAAATGTTGTCCTTAATTTTATGGACTTCTTCATCGAAGAATCCTGTGGATCATGTGTACCATGCCGTTGTTTAACAGTATTATTTAGAGAAAAACTATTAAAAATATTAAAAGGAAACGGCGTTATGCAGGATATTGATGACATGATCAGTTGGGGTCCTACAATGCTATCTAACCGTTGTGGTTTAGGTCATACTGCTGCTAACCCAATACTTACAAGCATAAAGAATTTTAGACCTCTATATGAATCTAAAATTCAACAGAATAAATTATTCGATAGTGGATTTAATTTACAGGAAGCAATAGCCGAATGTTGTGAAGCAACAGGACGACAACCAATTTTATAAAGGATAACGATGGCAGAACTAATAAAATTTACTATTGATAATCAAGACTGTTTAGCTGAAAAGGGATTATACATTGTTGAGGCAGCTGCTAAAAACAACATATATATACCAACATTATGTAACATTCCAGGCGTAAAACCTCGTGGTGCTTGTCGTATTTGTAGCGTCAGAGTAAACGGCAAGCTAATGTCCGCTTGTACAACCCCAATAGCAGATAATATGAAAATTGAAAATAATACACCAGAAATAGTTGAAATGAGAAAAATAATTCTGGAAACATTATTTGTTAGCGGAAACCATTTCTGCCCAGCATGTGAAAGAAGTGGAAGTTGCGATCTTCAAGCCTTAGCTTATAGATTTGGAATCCTTAATCAACGGTTCCCATATCAATTTCCTAGCAAGTCGATCGATGCGTCCCATCCAAAGATTATGAAAGATCACGATCGATGTATATTATGCAAGCGATGTATACGTGGAATTAAAACAGAAGACGGTAAAAGTTTCTTTGCCTATAAAAAAAGAGGGCAAACTCTTGAAATTAGTATTGATACAGAACTAACCAGTCAGTTAACCGACGAGCTGGCAATAAAAGCGGCGAATTTATGTCCAGTTGGCGCTATATTGCTGAAAGAGCGTGGATATAACATTCCAATTGGTAAACGCCAATATGATCTAACACCAATTGGTAATGAAATAGATCACCTAGAAAAATAAAAGGATATAGCTATGAGTAAACCAATAATTGCCACTACTTCTCTCGCCGGATGTTTTGGTTGTCATATGTCGATACTCGACATTGATGAACGAATTTTAGATCTTATTGAACTTGTTGAGTTTAATAAATCACCGATTGATGATATTAAAACATTTACGAAAAAATGTGATATTGGAATTATTGAAGGAGGCTGTTGCAATAGTGAAAATATTCATGTACTTAAAACGTTTAGGGAAAATTGCAAAATCCTTATTTCCTTGGGTGAATGTGCAAGAACAGGTGGACTACCTGCGATGAGAAATAATAAAGTTACAGTTAAAGAGTGTTTGGAAGAAGCCTATTTAAATTGCGTCACTGTCGATGATAATCCTGATAATATTATTCCAAACGACGAAGAATTACCATTCATTTTAGACAAGGTTTATCCCTGTCACGAAATTGTTAAAATAGATTATTTTTTACCTGGCTGTGCACCAAGAGCTGATCTTATCTGGAATGCGTTAGTTGCACTTATTACAGGGAAACCAATGGACTTACCATACGAAGTCGTTAAATACGATTAATATTTTGATAAAAATTAATAAAGAGGAATTCTAATGGGAAAAAAAGTAACGATTGAACCAGTAACAAGAGTAGAAGGACATGGAAAAGTCACAATTCATCTTGATGATAATGGCAATGTTGAGCGTTCAAGGTTACATATAGTTGAGTTCAGAGGATTTGAGAAGTTTATTCAAGGACGACCATTTTGGGAAGCACCTGTTACAGTGCAACGATTATGCGGTATTTG
>MFRH01000044.1:22546-23729 GCA_001783275.1 Candidatus Margulisbacteria bacterium GWF2_35_9 | reverse complement strand
AGGCACAGGTAATGGATTAACTCCAACTGGCGAAAAAATGCGTCGGTTAATGCATTATGGACAAACATTCCAATCACATGCGCTACATTTCTTCCACTTAGCATCACCAGATCTATTGTTTGGCATTGATGGCGATCCAGCAATTCGCAATGTTATTGGAGTCGCACTTGAACATAAAGAGCTCGCAGTTCAAGGTGTCATGATGAGAAAATATGGTCAAGAAATAATAAAAGCAACAGCAGGCAAGAAAGTACATGGTACCGGAGCAATCCCAGGAGGGATCAATAAACATCTTACAGTAGAAGAACGTGATTCTTTCTTAAATGGTGCTGATCCATTAAATATTGATAAAATGCTTGAATGGTCTCAAAGTGCATTAGCTTTTTTCAAGGATTATCACTCAAAAAATAAAGACTTCATTGATAATTTTTCTGTTTTTCCATCAAGTCATTTAAGTTTAGTTAGAAAAGACGGGGCGCTTGATTTGTATCATGGTGTAATTCGTGCAATCGATACTGATGGGAAAAAGATATTAAATGATGTCGATTATCAACATTATCATAAACATATCAGTGAAGAAGTAAGAAGTTGGAGTTATATGAAGTTTCCTTATCTGAAACACTTAGGCAAAGAAAAAGGATGGTATACCGTTGGACCATTAGCAAGAATGAATACGGCTGATTTTATTGATACCCCATTAGCAGGTAAAGCACATGAGGAATTTAAAGCATATACCAATGGAAAACCAAATAATATGTCCATGCACATGCATTGGGCAAGACTAATCGAAATACTACATTCTGCTGAAAAGATTAACGAACTATTAAATGATCCAGATTTATTGAGTGGCGATTTAACAATTAAAGGAAAGAGACAGTCAGAAGGAGTTGGGTTAATAGAAGCTCCGAGAGGAACACTTTTTCACCACTATCAGGTCAATGATGATGATACAATAAAAATGGCAAATTTGATTGTATCAACAACAAATAATAATCAACCAATGAATAATGCAGTCAACTTTGTTGCTAAAAACTACATGAATGGTAAAAAAGAGATCACAGAACCCATGATGAACGCAGTTGAAGTAGGTATCCGGGCGTACGATCCTTGTTTAAGTTGTGCTACTCATGCAATGGGTAGAATGCCACTAGATATATCTCTGTATGACAATACAGACACCCTA
>MFRH01000044.1:22247-22527 GCA_001783275.1 Candidatus Margulisbacteria bacterium GWF2_35_9 | reverse complement strand
CGTAAATATACTTAATTGGTTTTACCTCGCATTCTTTTGTATGGATTTGGGAATCCTGGCCGTCAAGACGATGGTTTAGGGAATGAGTGCATAGAATCTATCAAGCCATACACAAGCATACACGGGAATTTCGAACTAGAAAGCAATTATCAATTAAACATTGAAGAAGCAGAATTAATTTCTAACAAAGATCTCGTTATTTTTATCGACGCATCCAAAGAGGAATCGGTTGAATCCTTTAAACTGGAAAAAGTGACAAGTTCCAGCAATGTTTCTTTCA
>MFRH01000044.1:5722-22234 GCA_001783275.1 Candidatus Margulisbacteria bacterium GWF2_35_9 | reverse complement strand
ATCCCCTGCTTACATTCTACAATTATGCCAAACAATTTTTGGAAAAACACCACCATCCTATTTATTACATATCAAAGGATATAAGTGGGAATTTAAAGTTGGTTTGTCAAAAAAAGCAAAAGCAAATTTAAAACTAGCACTTAATTATTTAGAAGAAACATTAAGTAATCCTTCAGATTTAATATTAAACTATTAAACGATTATTTCATTCTGGATTTTTTTAAGAAATAAAACATTTCCATTATTTTAGTATCAATATTAATACTAATTACCTTAATTCTTTTAGGTACAGATAAAAATTTCGATGTAAAATTAATGATTCCCTTTATATCGGAATCAATCAGCTGATCAACAACTAAATCAGCAATACTACTTGGGACAGCCATTATCACGAACTCAATGTTTTCAGATTCTACATATGCTTTCATTGTTTTTATATCTAATACTGGAATAGTATTAATCATACTACCAATTTTTCTTTCATCATTATCAAAAACAGCATTTATTTTTAACTTAATATTGTCAAATCCCTTATAATTCGTTAAGGCTTTCCCAATATTACCTGCACCAATAATTATTGTTCGATGGCCAGTTAGACCCATAATTTTTTCGAGCTCTTGTTTTAAACCAGTAACAGAATACCCTTTCCCCCTAACTCCAAACTCTCCAAAATAGGATAAATCCTTTCTTATTATAGAGGGGTTAACATCAATATGTGTTTCAAAGTCACGCGATGTTACAAACAATACCTTGCCCTCATCTAAGTATTCCAATACTTTTATATATTGAGGCATTCTATGTATAGTAGATTCTGGAATGGTCATTTTCATGCATCAAATACTACCACATTGTGAATTCTTTCACAATGTGGATAATATGTTTTATTAATCGATTGAAACAATCGTTGAATATTTATCTTGAACTAAAACATTACCAGATGAACTGAGGTCAGCAAAACTTCCATTATCAGTTAACACAACCACACCACCTTGTTTGATTAGCATAATCATATCATCTCTTTGCCAGATATAAATATCCGCAAGTCCTGACTTAAAATCGAGATAACACAAATCTGAACTCATTCTTAATTCTCGACCAATTGGTCGATATATAACAAACTGTTTCCCCTTTTTCTTTTCATTTGAAATAACATCCGTCCATTTTATATAAGGATTAAACGCATTTGCGATAATAGATGTTTGATAGAACAAAATAACATAAGACAAACATACACTAAAAAAAAGAATTCCGTATCTCGATGCATTGGGTTTTACTAAATAAAATACCATAATAATTTCTGATATAACAAAAAATGATAGAGAAATTAGTATTGACCGTTGATCAAAACCTGAAGCATTTAAAGGGTTCTTTAATATGGATACTATAAGGATAGCAAAAATCAATACAAAAAAAATAGCCCATATACTTTCAACCAATCGTTTCTTGTTAAAGACTTGAATTGATACTAATTTGTAAGCAACAAGAATTGACATAGGAACAATAAGCATCGTGAATGTCCGAATATCCGTTTGATTAAAAAATAATAGTAAAAAGAAAAAATTAGATAACAACCATACTGCTGAAAAATATCTTAACGTTAACGGTTGATTGAATTTGAACCGGAAATTTATACTAGTGATAAACAGTGGAGTCCACGGGAAAATTGAAATTAGCATAAACAGAATGACGGGTTTATTAAAACCGAATCCGAAGTAACTTGTATTATACTTACTGTGGATAAAAATACTTTTTAAATAAATACTAAATAAGTCTTGATAAGCAAAATATTGAACCCCCAAACCCACCGATAGTATTGCAAGAAGCAATATAAGACATAAGTAGAAATGCTTTGTACCAATAATTTTAAAAAAGCTGCCTCGGGCTGATTTATTAAGAATGATCAATGATAATAGAGTTAACCCCGGCATAATAATTGCAAATCCACTTTTTATTAAAACCCCCATTGCAACCGAAATAGTAAAATAATACAAATATCGTATTTGCCGTTTTTTTATATATTGAAAAATGAACAAGTGCGACATCATAATTCCAAAAGCAATTAAAATATCCAGTTTAGGCGTTCGAGCAAATAATATCATTGTCATACTCGTAGCTAAAGTTAATGCTGAATATAAAGCAATTCGACGATGACGTTTCTTCAACAAGAAGACATACAAAAACCCAATCATCAATGTATAATAAACTACATTCGAAATATGTATTGTCACCTCATTTACACCACCAAGTTTAGGGATTATAGACAGAAGCCAAATACCGAGAGGTGGTTTATCTAAAAATGACGTCATATCTCCTGGAGTTATGAGGGGCGCAAGCCACTCGTTAAAATGGATTGTATTACGAATTGCCACTGCATACATCGTTGCATCATCATTTATCAATGGATTATGAGGAAGACTAACAAAACTAATTATAATAAATAGAACAAACGTAATTATAAGAAAGGTCTTCGCCCGCATCTTATTTTATAATAGCCATTGCGACCGCATTATCTCGACTATGAGATAGGGATACTTCAACACAAATCTTATTTTTATCCATTATTTTTTTTGTTTCACCAAAAAAAGTAATCACCGGTTTACCCGATAATTCGTTTGTCACCTGAATATCTTTCCATCTGAGAATATCTATTTGTGCTACAGCCTTGAAAACAGCTTCTTTAGCTGCAAAGCGACTAGCAAACCGAGAAGCCTGAACCCGAATAGTAGGAGATGACTGACAATCTATGATTTCTTGTTTTGTAAAAACTCTATTAATAAAAGCCTGACTTGATATAACAGTTTGAATTCGATCGATCTCAATAATATCTATACCGATCACAGAGTTTATTTATGTTTTCCAGAAATTTCAAGATAAAGAATACGAATCAAATAAACGGGGATTAATGACATTCGTTTAATTCTAGATGGTTCTTGAATAAGTCTGAAGGCCCATTCAAGCGCAATTTTCTGCATCCACAATGGGGCACGTTTTAAAACGCCGGAAATAACATCAAAACTACCACCTACAGTTATTTTAACCGGAACGTGAATATCTTTCCTGTGTTCATAAATAAACTGTTCCTGTTTGGGAAACCCTAATCCAACAAAAAGGATATCGGCTTTTGATGAGTTAATATCCTTGATAACCGCTTTAGTTTCATCTGCACTATAGTATCCATGATGACTACCCACGATTTCAAATGATGGGAAAATTTCTGTTGACACTTCAACCGCTTTTTTTAATACCGCTTCCTTTGCACCTAAATAATATACTTTATATGTTTTTCTCTTATTTTTACCAAGACGATATAGCGTATCTATTCCTGTTACTCGTCTATCAAAAGATTTTCTAAGCAACTTCGATACCCATATTAAGGAAACACTGTCGGGAAGCAATAATGTTGAAGATGCTAATATTTTAGTTAAATACTCATCCTGCATTGAAACTCCAAGAATTTCAGTTGTAGGAGTTATAATCATGCAATTGGCTTGGTTATGAATTTCTTGGTTTATCTGCTTAATTAACTCATCATAACTTCTGTTAAAAAAGGTTAAACCTAGTATTTTGTGATCATGTCTTTTCATACTTAATTAAGATATTGTTTATTAAACTATCTTTGGACTGTTCCTTTAACATCATAACGATACGTTCTAACTGTTTTCTGTGCATACTGCGATTATTTAAAACCTCTACCAGCGTACTATAAAATACCCCATTTTGTAAATCACTAAATCCAATATAATTCTGCGACACTTCTCTTGAAAAGCTTTGAACTTTATCATAATAATGAATGCCAATGAAGGGAGTATACACTGTAGCACTCAGAATTAAACTATGCAGTCTAGCTCCCATCAACAAATCTAGTTGAGAAATAATACCTAGCAATTCTGAAATATTCTCGTGAACATCTAATATTTCAAACAATGAAGAAGGAATTAGTCTCTCAAGTTTTTGTCCTACGATAATGTCCCCTTCTTGAAAAGGAATATAAAGTATTTTTTTATTAAATTCGTTTGAGAACTTAATTAGAGCCTTCGCGATATGATCTAAAGGACAATCAATAATATTCATCAAGTTAATACCGATATACCCTTTGTACTTATTATTAACTTGCAACGGATTTAGCATCATCGCTGAATCGACGGTATATCTTATTGTCTTTTTTAACTTAAGTGTTTCTAAAAGGTATTTACGACTTTCAAGGTCTCTTACACTAATAAAATCTGTAAATACAAAAACCTGTTTTACAAGTAATTTACTAAAATAATACTTAAATGGTTCTATCCCTTGAGAATATAGTATTACTTTTTTATGAAATATTTTTGATACGACAATAATAGACAAGTAATACAACAAACTTCCGATACTTGTTATATCTTGGAACAGAGTTCCCCCAGCAAATATAATAATGTTAGACATCCGAATACTAGCAAGAATGGACGCTAGTGATTTCCTTTGAATCGAAATAACATTATAGGTTGCACTTGTCTTCTCCGGTGTATTAGATAAAACGGTTATTTGGACTGGGTTATGATATCTTTTAAGTTGACCAATGATACTATGTAGGATTGCCTCATCTCCGGTGTTCCCATGGCCAAAATAACCAACCAGAGTTACTTTCATTTTAGAAAATATAAGTAATTCTGAATTTCATTAATAGCAATTAACGCTTCCGAAGAAAAGGTGATAATTCTTTTTAAATAGTTATTTCTCAAAGAACCGATTGAGTATACACCACTTATGGTTGTTTCCATCAAATTACTAGTATTAATAAATTCGTTATCAATATCAACATTAATATCGGTGTTCTCCTTAAGATACTCCATACAACCCGCTACATCATGATACAGAAAAAGTCCTGAGACATCACACATAATGGATTTATCAGTTAACAGACTTGTTATTTTTATTTTTTCAATTACTTCTTTTCCATATAGTCCGTCCAATTTGTGTTGAAAATAACATTGAATTTTAGGATGCAACATGATTTTTCTATTAACCTTATCTGTCGCTTGAATATTGTTACATTCTGTTACAAAGTACAGTTTATGAACATAATTGGCTAAATACAGAGCCGTTTTAACCGCGTATTCATTATTACCCGATATCATTGCATCTTTACCCGTTAAAGATAAAGCATCACAGGCAGCACAATATGACAACCCTCGCCCATAATACTTTTTGCTTCCGGGAACTTGAACCGTTCTATTTTGCATACCACTCGCTAGAATAATCGATTTTGCAAAGTACACATGCCGTTGTGTGATCACTTTTTTATTTTTATTTTTTAAAATATCTAATTTAATGACTCTTTCATAGGCTATTTCGATATTATTTTTTTCAATTTGATTCATAAATATTTCTGCTAGTTTTGAACCAGAGACTTCCTCATCATCTGTGAAAGGGAAATCTTCAATATTTTGAATATTATATAGGTTGCTACATATAACAACCTCTTCAAGAAGCAAAACCTTTATCCCACGATTAGAAGCAAGTATTGCAGCAATAACTCCTGCAGGGCCACCACCGATTACGATAAGATCATAACCCATGTTCTGGTTAAAAGTAATAATTTCCTTATTAACCTCTTGAGTTACTTTCACCACGTTATTTCTCTACTTCTTCAATTATAAATTTTGTCTTTTCATTTGAGTATATTTTGTTTAAGCCAATATCTAATATTATATCTTTACCATTTATAATATTTTTTTTCCTAGATATAGTGGTATCACCTTCAAAAAAAACTAAACCCTTCTTAATATCATAAACTAATCGTTTTGATGTTATAACATAATCCTGAAATATGACTGACAAATCTTTTTCAGCAACAATTTTATATGTATTTCTATTATATACAGCCGTTTCACAATTTATTAAGATCTGGTCATACAAGATACGAACTTTATCGGTAATTCTAATTTTTTCCTTTTCCTTCGTATATGTTGCTTGTGAAGCATAAATAATAAGTTTACCTTGGGTTATTTTTATTTTATCTTTTGCAATAAACTGATTATTTAGCGTATCTACCTCAAATTTATCTGCGGCGATCTCAAGCACTTCATCAGATATTGATCCTCCAAAAGACAAAATGCCAATTGAGATAATTATAAATAGAGTCATTAGTTTTAGTTTTTTCATCATTTAATCTTTGTCGAAAACAATCTTACCCCCATTATAACCAATAAATCGCTTTTCTTTAAGATAATAAACGGCTTCATTCCCATAATAATCCGTACCTTTATAATTGATATTAACATTTGTTTTGGCAGTGAATTCGGACTTTTTCATATCCACCTGAAAGCTCTCTGCTTGTATAATAACACCACTATCAAATTTAACAATAGCATTATATATAACAAAATCTTTTTTATATATTTCAATCGTTCTAGCAGTAATACTAAAACTAAAATCACCTTGCAAAAAATGCTCAGTATAACTGTTCTCTAGAACAAAATCTGGAACCTGTTTTTTTGTCGGAATAATTGATGTTATTTTGATACTGTTAAATATTAAAAATAGAATCAATATGAAAATGAAAAAGATTAAATACTTATTTCTCATTCTTTAAATTTCGGATGGATTTTTTGCTGAGTACCTGTTTAGCTTGTAGTGCGCTTGCCTTTAATATCGCTGTTGCAGCGCCAAAATTGTCACCTAGCTCCTTTTTAGCCAATCCCATAGCAAAGTACAATGCAGCTCCGTTTGGCTCATAATGAATCGCATAATCAATAGATTCCATCGCCTCGTCCCATTGATTTTTTTCGCCATAAATAACAGCGATGTATCCATATGCCCATCCTCTAATTGAATTATCTTCAGTTAACTCCACCACTTTTTTTAATTCAGCAATTGCCCCATCCTTCTGTTTATCAAAATACAACGCAAACGCATAATAAAAATGGTTCTTCCAATTAGTTGGGTCTCGATAAATTTTAGCCTTATATTTTTTTATTACTTTTTCAGAAAATTCAGGATCGAGCTCAGGAATAATTGATAGAGAATTGAACCCTTCCTCGACAAATCCTGTATAGGCATATACCATTGCTAAGTTAAAATGAATCCATGGATCCTGTGAAATCGTTTTTGATAAATAATAATATTTTTTTATCTCATCCCAGTTTTCATCGCTAACTTCCCCAAAAGATATACAACTTGTTATTAATATTCCGAAAATCCCAGATAATATGATATTTCGTAGAATTTTTCTCATAATCTTCCGATTTTAATCCCTTCCAACAGAGTAATAGTCAAACCCAAGCTGAAGCATATCTTTGGCATTATACATATTACGCCCATCAAAAATAACCTGATTTTTTAACCGAGTTCTCATTTCATCGAAATCTGGAATTCTAAAATCATTCCATTCTGTAAAGATCAATAATGCATCAGCATTGTCCAATGCACCATAAGCATCTTTTCGATATTCTATTTTATTACCGAATATTTCTCTGGCATTATCAATCGCAACCGGATCATACGCAACAATTCTTGCCCCCGCCTCTAATAAAAGATTTATCATAACAATCGATGGAGCTTCTCTCATGTCATCTGTTTTGGGTTTAAATGCCAAACCCCAAACTGCAAAAGTCTTCCCGGATATAGTTTCTTGTGTTTCACTGTAGTGTTTCATCATCTTATCAAATAGCAGTCGTTTTTGACCTGCATTCACATCTTCAACCGATTCAAGTATTCTCATAGGCAATTTACGTTGTCTACCCATATGAACAAGGGCTTTAACATCTTTAGGAAAACATGAACCCCCGTACCCAATACCAGGAAATAGGAACTTATGCCCAATGCGCGTATCAGATCCGATACCCACTCTAACGAGATCGATATCTGCTCCAACTTCATCGCATAACAAGGCTATTTCATTCATAAAAGATATTTTAGTTGCCAACATTGCATTTGCTGCATATTTTGATAATTCAGCACTCTTATTATCCATTATGTATATACGATTATTTGTTCTTAAAAAAGGAGAATACAATTTACTCATTGTCTTTAATGCTTCTTCTGATTTTCCTCCGATAATAATTCTATCCGGTTTCATAAAATCATCGATTGCTGCACCTTCTTTTAGAAACTCAGGATTGCTAATTACATCCGCTTCCCACTCAACATTTCGACTCTTTAGAACTACTTTTAGTTCCTTTAAGACCAAATCAGCCGTTCCAACTGGAACCGTCGATTTATTAACGATTATTTTATTAGAGTTCATATGGGTCCCAATCTCCTTTGCAACATTTAAAACATACTGTAAATCGGCTGAACCATCCTCTCCAGGGGGTGTACCTACCGCAATAAATATGACATTGCATTTCTCTATTGCATACTTAATATCGGAGGTGAACTCAATTCTGTTTTCGTCGATATTTCGTTTAAGTAAAGTATCTAACCCAGGTTCATAAATAATAGGGATACCCTTTTTAAGTTTCTCAATCTTTGCATGATTGATATCGACACAAATGACATGATTGCCGGTATCGGCAAAACACGTTCCTGCAACAAGTCCCACATAGCCTGTTCCCACAACTGCTATTTTCACAATTCATTCCCCCTTTAATTAATTTTCTACAGGTTGTTTAAAACGTACTAATAAGAAAAATATTTCACAAAGAATGACTTATCACGAGTGAATACTTTAATCTTAATTTTGTCTCCATTTTTTGGAATTACGGCTGTAAAGACGCCATCTTCAACACCTATTTTTTGATTATTCATATATACGGACAATACTGGTTTTATTATTTTCCCAGTAATTTTGTATTGTGTCCCATCCATCTTATCAATACTTTGTATTTCGAGATAGTCATCAGCGAAAGGTCGTGCTGACGATTTTTCTATAATAAAATCATACCTTCCAACACCAACTTTTGAAAACTTTCGTTGTCCAACTAACTTATGAAAAACAGGAATAGATGAGAAATCGATCTGAACATCATCACTCCCACCAGCACCTTGTATTAAATATTCGTAATATCCATCCTTGTTTGTTTTAATGATTGTATCACCAATAATAATACGTACATTTTCGTAAACAGTATTTTCTCCACTATCTTTAACACCATTACCATTATCATCTGCGTAAGCATATCCATATATTCGGTTTGTCATAATGACCCCAAAATTAACAATGACTCTGTTTTGCTGAGAGTTTAGTTGAACGTATTTTGGATATTCATCCGTGAACATTATTTTTTTATCACCTTCAATTATATCTAAAGAGTACTTATTTGCTGGTACATCCTTAAATCGGTAGACACCAAACTTATTAGTAGTTGATATCTCTCCATTAGACAACTTAACTGGAATTTCTGCTATTCCATGTTCATTTTCATCTAACTCACCATTATAATTTTCATCCATAAAAACCATACCAGTTAATTGAGTTCGTCCCTTTCCAAAATTAATTGTATAATTGAAGTTTTGAGAATACTCTACTCTTAATTCATCTAATATTCTAGAACGTTGATACACATCAGGTTCATCAATTATCTTTCGATAACTTGATAATCGAAGATGTCCATCAGGATTTGGATGATAATTAACACCGAAAGAAAAATAAGTATTGTCATATCTCTCTCTTAAATTATTATTGTAGCGCGTAATATATTGGAAAAATCCATCTAAATAAAGTCGTGTAGACAATACTTCAACTGAGTGAACATAGAAAAACGAATTATAAACATATTCTGCATAATCAGCTGCGGTAGCCATGTCATAATTTTCCCAACTGTACTCGCCTTGATAATACATATTTTTTAACAGTGGAACTTTCCCTCCTAGTACTATGGAGTTTTTATTGTAATCCTGTGCGCTATTTGAAATATTGGTATATGTCAAAGGTATGTACTTGAACCAAGAATCGATATCATATATTTTTTTCTTTAATCTAAACACATATTGTGACTGTTTATAATTATAGTTATTCTCAGATTTTCCTCTACTTTCATTATAATCAAGACTTATATCCGGTAATACCAGATTATATTCTTCCCCTTTGAAGTACAACTGAGCATTATTTCGATAATTATCAAATCCTAATTTGGATATTGATTTTACATAATTCTCACCATCAAGCTTAAAGCTTAGATAATAATTTGGATTATAATTTGCATTATATTGCCAACCTAAATATCCGCGATAATCCACAACACCTATTGGTATATAAAAATTCTCATCATAATTATGATAACTGATCTTTGCATTTAAATCTTTTTTATTGCTATATGTTAGTTTAACTTCTCGCGCTAAATCTGAACTCTTATCAATTCCCATTTCTCCATAAAGATCCATTTGATTACTCAGAATGGTCTTGAACAGCAAACTTCCAGCATAGTTATTAAAATTAACTCCAATATAACTATTTTTATCAATATTATAATTTATCCCGCCAAACATAAATAAATCAGAATTTCTTTGCTCACGCTCCATGCCAGCAGCCCATTGACCAAAGTTATTATTTCCGTAAAACAGCATAATATCCAAATTATTTAAGACACCATCATAGGACAAACCTTGAAGTGGCTGAGCAGGAAAAATCATATTGGACTTGTCAGTAAAATACTGATCACCAATTGTAAATATACCGTAACTATTTTGAAGCTTCGTTGTAAACCTATATACTCCTTGATAATCTGCCTTGTTTTTAATATACAATCTATTTGTCATATATCCCCAAGGAGTGTCTCCCTGAGAATCAAATTTATAATACATATAGGTTGCATCCCAATTATGTTGAGCAAATTGAGAACGGGATCGACTATGACCATATCCCAAATTAATATTTGAATAAAAAACATTTCCGCTATAATCCACATTAGTTTTATCATATGTCACTATTTTTACTGGATTAACTAGAACTGAGTAAAGAGTTTTTGTTTTTATTATGCGCTCATCTTCTTTAATTTCTGTAAAAACAATAATTTTGCTTCTGCCTGGTTTTAAACCTGTAACAACAAGCATGTTTGGCTGTTGTTCAATCTCAGTATAATCTGAATGATCAATAACGAAATACTTTACAATACCCTTAATAGGAAAGTTTTTTGTTTCTTGAAAGCCTAATTCAAGGGTCGCAGAAAATCCAAATGTCATCACTAAGAAAAAAAATACGATCCGTTTTTTTAAACTCATTTAAAAAACCTTTATTTCCTTATAATCGATTTGATCACTACCAAAATCAAAAACCAATAAAACAGTTAAATTACTTTTGTTAGTATAGGTCTTATCTAATTCGAAATAAGTGTCACCTACGAAACTCTTTGTTGGTAATGCCAAAACTTGTGGCATTTCTGTCTTAAAGAAAATATCATTTGTCTTATTATCTACGAGCATTAACGTTACTTTAGGTCTTAGAAGAATATTTCCCTTGTTATCCAGAGAATAATTAACAAATAATTTTTTCTCCACAAGTCTAGATTTTAGATTTGTTACGTTATAAACGATCTTTCCTTCGTCCTCAATTTCTTTATAGATAATTGTACCAAGTCTTCCACCAAACTGAACTCCCGATTTTTTGCTTTTATCAACTGGTTGGGCTTCAACAAAGATAACCCCGTATTGACCATCCCGTTCATCCTTTTGGGAATCAACTGTAAAAATCACATTCTTTTGTTCATCAGGATTTAGCTCAAATGTGGTAGGGAATATTTTGGTAGAATTCATAAGGGAATAAGCAGTTGAGCCAGCAGGTAAAAAAACTTTTGTACCATCTTTCAAATACCAATCATTCAAATACACACGAACACTTACTTTTTCTTCGCCCCTGTTCATTACTGAAATTGTTTTTCTTGTCGATGTGCCCTGCTTTAAGGTTATATAATGGTGAGAGGGATCAATACTAATTTTTATTGCGAACAAATTAACGCTTAAAACTACTAATATAAACCATACTATTCTCTTCATTTTTTTACCTCACTGTGTTAGTGTCAATGTAATCGTTGAGCTGTATGCTCCAGCTTGTTGATCCGCAGGAATTTTCAAATGCCATATAAAATCAAAATAATAGGCGGTATTATTTGCAGGAGGAGTCACTGTATAAAGAATTTGATTCAAGCCCGTAAAAGCAACTCGACTCGTACCAACGGTTGAACTCAAATCTATATAGGGAGACTTACGATCAGCATAAACAATATGATATTCCATATTACTCAAAGCCAAAGGAGCTGGTCCAGCAAATGCGCTTGCATCAATAGAAAAAGTCATAGGAGAACCAGTGTCTGCTGTAAAATCAACAAGTGTATGGGGATAGGAGTTTCCATGAGCATTCCATTCATTTTCACCGGGTGCGATAGAACCGTAGGAAAGAACTCCAATCGCGGTACTATTCGTACTTATTGATATAGAAAGAGCACTAAATGAATAGCAACTTACTATTATTAAAAATAACAGAATTACCTTTTTCATTTACTTAACTCCGTTAATTATTCAGTTAAAGTAAACGCAACAATAGACCTATAAATACCACTCTTTTGCTTATCTGGGACTTTTAAATCAAACTTAAAATATAAGTCTGTTCCAGCCGGATAGTTATTATATTCTGACATTGACGCAGAATAAGCCAGAACTGGTGTCAAAGATAAATTATCTGTACCTTTCCCGTACCATGTTCCACTTGCTGATCTGGATGGATAACCTGACCAATAAAAATATTTATTTGGAATAAGCTCAGAACCATCCGATAATTCAGCCAAATTACTAATTTTTAAAACCCAACCATTTCCATTATTGGATTTTGCCGTAACCTTTACTCCTTCATTATCAGGCATGTCTCGCATCATTTGCCCTGGTAATAATGTTTTAAAATCAACGATATGGCGATCTATCTCTAAAGAAAAAATACTTTTAACATTAACCATTATTGACAAAGTGTCCGTATCTGAAGCAGCCATTAAAAAGCTACTAACTATCAATAACAACAACAGTGTTCTTTTCATAGAGATCTCCTTTGATTACTCGTTTATCGTTATTAATTTTATATTATCGATTGCAACATCAATCGGACCGGTTTTTGCACTCGCTAGGAAAATCATTTGAAAATGCAACAAACCACCGGAGCCTTTTTTGTCATCAGGATTCCAAATATTGTCACCA
Source organism: Candidatus Margulisbacteria bacterium GWF2_35_9 (assembly GCA_001783275.1). GTDB lineage: Bacteria > Margulisbacteria > Riflemargulisbacteria > GWF2-35-9 > GWF2-35-9 > GWF2-35-9. The sequence goes on along the minus strand of MFRH01000044.1, from coordinate 9,139 downwards.
ACGGTCTTATTAACATCCTTAAACTTATCAAGAGGAATAATTAGCACTTTCCATCCAGTCCAAATAACATTTACAGTATATTCAAATTTATCATCGAATATTGGCTCATAATTATTTTCAATATCCTGTTCCAATTTATAATTAAAATTATCATCATCATAAAGCTGAATTGTTACTTTTCCACTTTTAGGACCGCTTCCATAAACATATAACTTCAAATGTGTATACTTTTCAGCATTTACTCCTAAATAGGCACCAACCCCTCCGATATACCAATCATTTGTTTCACCCTTTATCTGAAGGAATTTAGTACCAAGATATTTTTTTAATGGGCTATTTGCATATATAGTTGAATTAACAACATCTTGTTTACTATCTCCAAATGTCCACCATTGAGGAGCATCTGTTATATTGCCATCTTCAAAGGAATCAATATCATAGTAACTTTTTTCTTCTGCCATATTATCCGTTGCAAAAACGAAGCAACTTAGAATTAAACCTATCAGTAATATTTTTTTCATGTGCAAACCTCCATATTTTCAAAAGTATTGACTCATTATAACTATTTATTATACTATTTGCAAACTTAATTTATAAGCGACAGAACCAATAGCACCATTGAATTGAGGTTCTTTTGGAACAATAATTTGTTTACCTGTTTCCAATGCGATTATGCTCCGTATTGCATTATTACAGGCTGTCCCTCCAACAAAGATAACCTTACGCTGAGAATGTCGTGTAATCATAGGTTGAATTCGATTGAAAACACTATAGTTGATTCCGGCTGCGATTCTTTCAACAGGTATACCCTCAAAGACTTTACCTAAAACCTCAGACTCACCAAAAATTGCACAGGTATTATTAATCTCAACAGGATTCTCATAATACTGGCTTATCTCATCCATTGTCATTTGTAGTATCTGTGCCATATTTTCAAGATAACGTCCAGAGCTAGCACCACATTTATCATTCATGTATATATCAACAATTTTTGAATTAACAACACTAATAACCTTTGTATCCTGTCCTCCAATATCGATTAAAATGAAATCGGTCTCACCAGTTTGCAATATAGCCCCGTAAACATGAGCTTTCTGCTCAGATAATTTGATTATGTTTTCAAAACAAATATTGTGTTTCCCATAACCTGTAGACATTATGTTGTCATTTTCACTAATACCCAACTTTTTAATATCCAGTTGAAGAATGTTTTGATTTCTAATCCCATAATTTCGATAAAAATCAACTGAACTGTATATTCGTTTATCGAGAACATCGCCCTGATCGTTACATATTACCAGCTTTATATAGCGACTACCTAAATCAATCCCAATGTTCTTCATTTTTCCATCAACCTTTGTCTAAATTCATCTTCAGTTAAAATGGGGGTTCCTAGCATTTTCGCCTTATCATATTTTGATCCAGGCGATGAACCTAATACAATAAAATGGGTTTTCTTTGATACTGTAGATGAAATTTTCCCACCATTTTTTTTAATCAATTCTTCAATTTCATTACGAGTAAATTGCTCCAGAGTGCCAGTAACCACAAATGATTGTCCTAAAAATTTTTGACTGATGCGATCATCCTTCTTCTCAAGAGTGACCCCTTTTCTTTTTAAATCTTGGATCATCTCTAACGTGCTCGGTTTTCTAAAATAATCATAGACTTCCCTTGCTGATTTTTCTCCGATGCCATCAATATCCATAAGCTCTTCCAAGCTTAATTTGAAAAGGTCATCAAGAGTATTTATATGATTTACAAGAAGTTCAGCGGTCTTTTCTCCAATAAATTTAATTCCAAAAGAATACACTATTTTTTTTAAAGGACTTTGTTTAGCTTTATCAATTTCAGCGAGAACCTTGTTTATGGATTTTGCACCAGTTCTTTCTAATTCCTCCATTTGTGAGTAAGTTAAACTAAATAAATCGATCCAATTTTTAACCAGTTTTCTTTCAAGCAACTGGTCAATCAACTTCTCCCCTATTCCATCGATGTTTAAAACATTACGGGATACCACATGTAATAATTGAGCTTTTATTCGACCAGGACAAATTTCGTTTGGACATGTAATTGCGACCTGCTCATCCTCGCTGACCAATTCTGTACAACAAATAGGACATTCCTTAGGGAACTCTATTGAACGATCATTACTTTTATGCGTAACCATTACAACTTCAGGAATGACTTCCCCTGCTCGCTTAATAATAACCTCATCACCAATAGAGATATTCTTCTCTTGAATAAAATCATAGTTATGTAGCGTTGCTCGAGTAACAACTGCACCGGAAACTTTTACTGGGTCGAAAAAGGCAACTGGCGTAATAGCTCCACTTCGACCAACTTGAAATACAATTTCGTTAATTCTCGTTTTAGCCGTTTCTGTTGTAAACTTATAAGCAATAGCCCATTTTGGTGATTTTGCTGTTGATCCCAACATTTCTTGATATTTACAGGAATTAACCTTGATCACTACCCCATCGAATTCATAAGGCAACTCATCTTTTTTTTCTTCCCATTCCTGACAAAAAGCACTAATTTCCTCGAAACTCCCACATTTTCTTGAATATGTATTTGTTTGAATTTTCAACAATTTAATGAGCTGTATTGAGTCACTCTGATCGGCAACATTATACTTACTCGGATTGACTAAACTATACGCAAAAAACCTTAATTTTCGTTTGGATACAATTTCAGAGTTTAGTTGTCTTAGTGAACCAGCTGCTGCATTTCGAGTATTAACAAACATCGGTTGACCTTCTTTTTCCCGTTCTTTGTTAATGGCAACTAGTTGATCCTTTTCCAAATAAATCTCCCCTCTGATTTCTATCTCTCGCGTGTCCTCAATCACCTTTGGGATATCGGTTTCAATTGTTAACACATTTTGAGTCACGTCTTCTCCAACCAATCCGTCACCTCTTGTTATTCCCTTCTGCAATTTTCCATCTTTATAAATAAGGCTGACTGCTAATCCATCGATTTTAAGTTCACAAAAATAATCTAGCTGATCAATTTGATTACTTTCTTTTTCCAAAGAACTGCAGACTCGTGTTTGAAAATCGCTAATTTCTTGTAATGAATATGAATTTGACAAGCTCATCATGGGTTTCTTATGTTCTAATTTAGTTAATATCTCTGCCGGTTTACCTCCGACATTTAATGACGGAGAATCATCATGCCTCAATTCTGGGTACTCTGTTTCCAAGTATTCTAGCTCTTTGGTTAACATATCATACTCAAAATCAGATACAGTCGGAGTATCATTCATATAATAGGCTTTATTATATTCGTTTATTAATTGAGTTAATTCGTCTACTCTCTTTTTTATTTTATTTAATTTAATGATTCTCATTATTTACCTATAATGTAATATATGGACTTATTTTTTTAAGTTTACTGGGACCAATACCTTTTATT
>MFRH01000044.1:249-5702 GCA_001783275.1 Candidatus Margulisbacteria bacterium GWF2_35_9 | reverse complement strand
TTTAAAGGCACCACTTTTTTCTCTATAACCCAGAATATTTTCTGCATAAGTTGCACCAACTCCAGGTAACTGCATTAAATCTGTTTTCGAAGCGGTATTAATATTAACCCGAATTGCCATATTCGCTGGACTACTTTTCTGATTACTCTCCGAAACAGTTCTTTTTTTTATAAAAGGTATGTCTATTTTTTCTCCATCCTCAATAATTTTAGCAAGATTTAAATTGGATAAATCTGCTTCAGGAAGGATATTTCCCGCCTGAATTAATACTTCATACAAATGCATATTAGTAGAGATAATATAAACTCCTGGACGATGCACCGCACCTTCTAATTGAATCGTAATGTTTTTATGAACATTCGCTACAGATTCTGTTTTTTCAATTATCTGGGGTGCATTTATAAGCCCTTGTTCATATATAAATAAACCAACAAGAGAACATACAATAAATATTCCAGCGATACAAACACGCTTGTATTTTAAAATAATACTTAACATGTTTGTTTTGACTTGATTCATATCTTTATTTTCTTTTATTTTTTCTTTCATTTTTTTATTTAAATATTATGACACAATTTAAGCAACTTTTTTTCGTTTTTTTCTAATTTCATAAACAAGCGCCAGAATCTCAGCAACACTCGAAAAAAGAGAAGGTGGAATCTCGTCCCCAATTTCTGTTGTTTGAAATAATTCCCATGCCAGTTCTTTATTCTCAACAATTAATATCTGATTTTCATCCGCTATCGCTTTTATATGTTCAGCGATTAACATTTTACCCTTGTCTATCACTCTTGGAGACTGCATAATTTCTGGGTCATATTGAATGGCAACTGCAATATGCGTGGGATTTGTAACAACAGCATCCGCTCCAGCAACCCCACCTCCTTTTCGACCGGCAGACATCTGCATAGCCATATCTCGCTGTCTCTGCTTAACCATTGGGTCGCCCTCTAGCTTTTTGTACTCATCTTTAATCTCCTGCTTCGTCATTCTCATTTGCTTCATAAATTGTTGTCTTTGCCAAAAATAATCAAGTATCGCAATAAACACATAAAACAAACCGACGCGAATGGCTACAGTAAAAGCGATTTCACCCACTTTTCCAATAGCACCCAGTATCGGCATATTACCTGTTTGGAGCAACATTGGAATTTCTGGAATTACAGTCTTCTGCATAATAAATACAATAAGAAACATTTTTGCCATAGATTTTGCTAATTCAACGAATCCTTTAATCGAAACTAATCGTTTAAAACCTTCTATAGGATTAATTTTACTTAGCTTAGGTTTTAAGGCATCCGTAGAAAAATTAAATCCAGTTTGGAGAGATTCCAAGAGGATAGCAATTATTAGATTTGCTGCCATTAATGGGGCTAGGCATATTAGCATCGTCATCATACCCTCTTTAAGAAGTCTTCCGAGTATTATAAAATTTAAATCCGTGCCAATAATAGCAATTGTCGTTCTCAAATATTCAGTAACTTTATTCCATATATTTTCAATAGAACCCTTTAAGACATAGTATGATGCAAAAAAAAGCATGGCTGTCGTAATTTCCTTACTCTTTACGACCTGTCCTTTTTTTCTGGCCTCGCGTAATTTGTGAGGGGTTGGTTCTTCTGTTTTATCACCCTGATCGCCCACTAGAGTATCCTAATATTCTGATATAGTCTAAGCATTTCAACACCGACGGAATTATATAGAACTTGAAGTTTATCGATTAACGTTGGAATAACAAGCATAAATAAAAAAAGACCTAGCATTGGTTTAATCTGAAAACCTAAAAAGAACACATTTACCTGAGGAGCAAGTCTGGCCAGTAAACCCAGCGAAAAATCGAGAAGAAAAATAATAACCATTATTGGCAAAGAAAACGCAAGTGCAGTGTGAAACAATCCACTCCCTAAATCCCCAAGTTGCTGGAGGATATTATTGTATTGAACATCCGACAACAAAGGAATAACTCGATAACTCTCTCTGAAAGAGAACAGCATCATATGATGAGAGTTCGTTATTAAAAAAACAACTGTAGCTAAAGAAAACATAGTTCGACTGACAATCGTTGTTTGTCCACCAATTGACGGATCAAAGGCAGCTGCAACACTAAGCCCCATTTGCATATCCATTAAGGCACCGCCTTCTTGTATCCCAATAAAGATTAAACGCACCAGAAATCCAATCAAAAACCCGATAAAAAACTCATTAACAAAAGCATAGATAATAACAATCGATTTATCAGGCAAAACTTCAGGATGCGGAACAACAAACCATAGGAGCAAACTTATCCAAAGCGCCATTGTGAGCTTCAACATTTGAGGAATTGTTCGATCACTAAATAAGGGAGCAACACTAAAAAAACCAACAATACGAGCAAGAACTAATAGGAAAACAATAATTCCTGCGGCATCAATAAACATTTTTTAAAATTTGGGAATTTCTGACCACATTGTTATTACCCATGCTTGTAAACTACTGGCAATCCATGGGAACGCGAGAGAAAGCACAATAAAAACTACTACCATTTTAGGTACAAAGGTAAGTGTTTGTTCTTGAATTTGTGTAACTGCTTGGAAAAGAGACACAGCCAATCCAATAACTAATCCAGATCCAACAATAGGTAATACCAGTGTTAAAAGCATACTAATTGACTGTCTTAGATAATCTGTCGCCATCGCTATTGTCATGAGTTCATTATACTACCTTTTCATTTTCACGGTAATAGTCACTGGATAATTTGAACCGGGTAATGGAAAGGTTTGGATTTGAACAATTTTAGGGCGATCAATCACGAGTTCTACTATTTTTGATTCACTATTTGAAAATAGTTGATACCGAACATCATCTATTAAGCATGAAAGTCCTGCAGCTCCGCCGTTTGGCACAAAATGAATATCATACACGCCTTCATTACTAAATATTAAGTTATAGTTGTGGTTAACTCCATAGTTCCCATCCAGCTTTCCTGTGGCGTTCGATAACAACTTACTTGCACCAAACCGGATATTGTATGTTTTAAATATGTTATCAATACCAATATTCTCATTTACTTCTCGATACTCATAGGATTCTTCGTTTACATCCTTAAAAACAGGGGGGATTTTATCACTTTTACTATAAGTAAAATAAACCTCTATGCCATATTCAGATTCAGCATCAACTGGTAAAAAATCGATAATCCCACCTAGCACCGTATTATTTTTAATATAAAATGACCACTTAAGCGATTTTGAACTAAAAAACCCCTGATGAGCACTATTTGTGTAGTTCTCAAATATCTTCCGGCCAATAAATATTTCATCCTCACTGGGCCCACCCAATCCTCCTGTATAGAAAATATCATTATTACCATAATTATTCAGTATTACAGTTATATAACCGTTTTGATTGCTGACATTTTTATGGAAAAAAAGTAATTTTGAAGATCCTTTAATATATTCTTTTTTGTATAAACTCATAGCATACTGAATGCTCTCTGGTCGATTGCAAAATAAAAGAGTATTAATTTTCGCTTTTTGGGGATCATTATTTTGAATGAAGTTGAATTGATTGTCATAATTTTGATTGTTTAATGACAAAATGAAATTATTGGATTTCATTGATTCATCCAGACAATAAGATATTGTATCGTCCCTAAGTTCAGTCAATATTGGTGGAATATACTTTAATAAATGATAATTCAGTTGGCCAACGTATCTGATGTTTTCAACATCTAAAAAGACAATACTCACTAAGAATAAAATCAGAAGCAGTCTAATGAGCGTAACTCTCCATTAAACCTTTCACAATAAGATTAAAACCGTCAACTAATACAAATAAGAGAATTTTAAACGGCAACGATATCATTACAGGAGATAACATCATCATACCTAAAGACAACAATATATTAGCTGTTAACAAGTCAATTAACACAAACGGTAAAAATAATACAAATGAAATAGTAAACGCTGTTTTTAGTTCACTGATCATATATGCGGGGATTAGCACATAAGTTGGAATGTCCTTGTTACTTTTTATTTTTTTTAAATCTAAATCTGCAAATTCGGCAAATAAAGCTAAATCAGGTTCCTTCACCTGCCCGAACATAAAATCCCTAAGTGGTTCTATCCCTTTTAGAATTGCGACATTTTGAGACAACTTCCCTTGCACGTATGGATCCCAAGCCTCACTTTGAATTTGCCTCCATACGGGTGTCATAATAAATATTGTCATAAACAATGCTAAAGAAATAATGACCATATTTGGGGGAGACTGCTGCGTCCCTAAAGCACTCCTTAAAGTACCTAAAACAATTGTTATTCGCATAAATGATGTAACCGATATTAAGAAAAAAGGGATTAAAGAAATTGCTGATAAAAAAAGGATAAGCGATATAGAACTACTAAACTGTATCGGAGTTGACGTCAGAATGGAATTTAAATCGATATTAATTGGAGTTGCTAGAAACATTTTGTCTGCTTTTCTGGACTTTTGTTAATTCTTTATCAAAACTAAGAGCATCTATCTTTTGAATACTTTGTATCGACTTATTACTAATCGCAACTAATAACTCTTCATTATCAACTGATATAATATATAAACCGACCTGAGGTTGTAATGGTAAAAACTCTTTTATTTTTAAACGCTTATTTTTCATTTTTTTACCAGATAACATGTTCATTAAATACACACTCCCATACGCTAGTATAAGCATTAAAAAAACAATCAACATGATATTATAAAAATAGGATAATCCAATTTTCATGATTTATTTTTAATTATTTCTTTTAACATAATTCCGTAACGATCATTCACTGAAACCACTTCTCCAAGTGCCACCAACTGACCGCTAATTTTTAACTCTAAAGGTTCGCCGAACAACTTGTCTAGCTCAATAATTGATCCCTCAGTTAAATCGTAAACTTCCTTAAGTGAAATAGTCGTATTACCAAGCATAACATCTATTTTAACCGGTATATTAGAAAAGAAATTCGTATTAAAATTTGCCCCCGAAATCTGTTCATCCAAAGAGGGAAAAGCGATCGGTTTAACATTTATATATTTATTCTCTTCTGACAGGTCATCAATTTGTTTAAATAGATCATCCTCAAAGGCTTTCGTTTTTGTATTATTCATGAATTTATCCTCATTTACAAAATCAATGACTTTATTATTCTCTATTTTATCATGTTGAGGCAAACTGTCATCGGTTTTTTCTAGAATTTCTTCTTTTTTTTCAATAATACTCTCTTTTTTGCTAAATATCGGTTGATTGATAGGAATATTATCAGTAATTACCTCTTGTTTCTTATGCTTTATTGAGTCTTTAAAGAAATATTCGTCATCTTCAAAACTAGACTCATTCTCATCATTGTCTTTTATTACCTCAGCAGATTCTTTATTTTCATCATCATTAAACATATCACCTAATAAATCTTCAGATGAATCATCTTCATCCTCTTTTTCGTCATCATCCA
>MFRH01000044.1:0-203 GCA_001783275.1 Candidatus Margulisbacteria bacterium GWF2_35_9 | reverse complement strand
TGTTCCCAAAGAGGCGATATTGGCGTCAATATCATCAAAACTGATATCGTCGTCCATAGCTAAATCAAGAGATTCATCCTCATCTTTAGATACATTATCGTCATCCTCTTTTTCGTCATCATCCATAAGCATATCATCTAATATATCGTCTTCATCATCTTCCGCTATATCTGTTCCCAAAGATGAAATATTTGCATCAATAT
>MFRH01000043.1 GCA_001783275.1 Candidatus Margulisbacteria bacterium GWF2_35_9 | reverse complement strand
CAGAAATAGATGTTTTAAGAACAAAAGCAAGTCTCAGTGGGGTCAATGCCACAGTTATAAGTATGGCCAATGCAAAAGAGACAATGAAAAATAATTTAGAAATGTTGCTTAATAAAGAGTTAACAGGAGAGCGTTTCGACTCATCGATTATAACAAAACTGTACGAGAGTGGTATTATCGATAACGGAATAGGGATAGAAGATGTTTTGAAAAAACGACAGGATTACCAACAATTAAAAAATATAACTGCATTAATGAAAACAAATATCGATATTCAGTCAGGAGGATATTTGCCGAGTTTAGTCTTAGTTGCTAACTACGGTTATCAAGGAACAAATGGGTTTAATTTTAATGATAATAATAAAGATTGGTTGTTAGGAGTGAATGGTAATTGGAATGTATTTGATTTTGGAACAAACCAAGCAAAAATTGATGAGGCGATGGAAAATTACAAAATAATGGATCGACAAGTAGCCCAACTGAAACTTGCGATTGAAAAAGAATTGGTAGGCATTAATCTAAACATTAAATCTGCAAAGGCTAAAATTGAAGCAGTTAAACTAGAGGAAAAATCAAATAATGACGTTTTTAATATGGTTAATTCTCGTTATCATCTGGGTGAAGTTACTCATTTGGAATTAATGGATGCACAAAATTCATTATCCAGAGCAAGAGGAAAATTTGTTGAAGCAAAAATTGAATATGCAATGAACGTACTACAATGGTTAAAAGCAACCGGTAAGATATTGAATTATTTCGAAAAGGAGTAGCATGATGAAAAAGTTTCTATGGATTTCAGGATTATTAATACTAGGTTTAATTATTGGGTTTATACTCATTAACAGTAGTGGTAAATATGAAAAAATGTATGACGAGAATACGACACCAAAAGCTACAAAACTGGATAAAATTAATGAAAAAAGTGAGAGCACTGGGGATATAAAGAAGATTCCTGTAAAGATAAAAATCATTGAGGCTACTCAATTTACAGCTAAATTGAAAACCGTGGGAACTACTTTTGCAAAGGATGATTATATATTAAGTGCAAAAATGAATGGTGAAATTACTTATTTAAATGCTGATATTGGGACGGTTGTAAAGAAAAATGATGTTTTAGCAAAAATTGATCCAGAAATGGCAGAGGCGAACTATAATCAAGCTGCAGCTAATTATAATCTGGCACAAAAAACATATTCAAGACAAAAAATATTAGCAGAGAAAAAACTGGTTTCGACACAACAGCTTGATGGTGCAGAAGCGCAATATCAGATAGCAAAAGCAGCCTTAAGTTTAGCAAAAATAAATTTAAATAACTCGAAAGTACTCAGTCCTATTGATGGCGTTATCGCTGAGAAATTTGTCAATCTTCATACTTTTTCAGGTATAGGAACTCCGGTTGCAAGAGTGGTGAATATAAAAAAAATACAAATGGAAGTCGGAGTAAGTGAACAAAATATTGTATTAATTAAAAAAGGTAATAAAGCATTTATTAAAATTAGTTCCTATCCAGGAGAAGTATTCCAAGGATATATTGTTAATATGGGGTTGCAGGCGGATAAAGATAATAAATCATTTCCTGTGACAATTGAATTTGATAATATCGATGGCAAAATTAAGGGTGGTATGATCGCTGATATTTCTATCCTGTTAAATACTTATTCGGAAGCGATTGTTGTTTCCTTCCATTTATTACAACAGACAACAGGAGGCTACTACCTTTATATCGTTGAAAATGACAAAGCAGTAAGACGGGATGTTGTTGTTGCTAATATTCAAGATGATGTTGCCAGAATTTCTGATGGTTTGGCTGTTGGAGATCATTTGGTTATTGAGGGTCATAAATATATTAATGATCAAGTAACAGTCACAATAGAGAAGTAAAGGATATATCGTGAATTTAATTAAACTTGCTATAAAAAACTATCTGTCAGTATTTGTTGTTTTTTTTATCATTATTATTTTTGGATTAATATCTTATTTTTCTTTACCCAGAGAGACTTTCCCCGAAATTAAGGTTCCATATGTATTCGTTAACACTTTCTATTTGGGAGTATCCCCGAAAGATATGGAAACGCTTGTTACGAATCCGATTGAAAAAAAACTTAAAACCATTAAAGGAATAAAAGAGGTTTCAAGTACCTCAATGGAAAGTTTCTCCCAAATATTTTTAGAATTTGATCCGGATGTCAATGTAGATGACGCACTTCAACGAACAAAAGATAAAGTAGATCAGGCAAAATCTGATTTACCAGAAGATTCAGAAGATCCAGTCGTAATGGAGTTTAGCTTAGATGATATGCCGTTTATCTATGTCAATTTATTCGGGAATTATGACTTAGTTAAAATGAAAGAAATTGCAGAGGGATTAAGGGATGAGATAGAAAAAATACAGGGTATTTTAGAGGTGAGTTTGATTGGAGGACAAGAACGTGAAATCCAAATAGTTGTGTCACCAAAAAAATTGCAGGAAAAAGGACTGAGTTTTTCTGATATCTCTAGTGTGATTCAAGCTGAAAATATTAATATTCCCGGTGGAACCCTCGAGATTGGGAAAAGCAAATATTCAATCCGAATTCCAGGCGAGTTTAAGGAAATGGATACCCTAAGAAATTTGATTATTCGTTATCAGGATAATGGGCCAATATATTTAACTGATATTGCAGACGTTACAGATTCCTTTAAAGATCAGGATAGCTTTTCACGTTTTAATGGCAAACCATGTATTACTCTATCAATCAAAAAAAGAACAGGTGCAAATGTTTTAACAACCTCAGAGGCAGTTAAGAAGGAAACGACCGATTATATAAAGAGGACCCATGTTGAGGGCTTGGATGTTTATTTTTTAGGAGATATGTCTAAATACATCAGAAATATGTTGAAGGATTTAGAAAATAATATTTTTACAGGGTTTTTATTTGTTTTAATTGTATTGATGATTTTCCTAGGCTTCAGAAATGCGATGATTGCAGCTATTGCCATTCCATTTTCAATGCTACTTGCTTTTATTGTGTTGAATTTTATGGGATTTACAACCAATTTTATTGTTTTATATGCACTGGTTTTGGCTTTGGGCATGCTTGTGGATAATGCAATTGTTATTGTCGAAAATATTGTTCGATTGCAACAGAGTGGTATGAGCCGAAAAAAAGCTGCGTTCAAAGGTTCAAATGAAATGGCTATTCCAGTTATAGCATCAACATTAACGACTCTTGCGGCCTTTTTCCCACTCGCTTTTTGGCCAGGAATTATGGGGCAATTTATGGGCTATTTACCAAAAACAGTGCTTGTCACATTAACGGCTTCGTTGTTAGTTGCGTTATTAGTGAATCCAGTCATTATTGCGTATGTTGGAACCTTCTCATTTATATGGATTGTATTGGTGGGTTTTGGCGCATCTGCCGGAATCGCTTTTTTGATCGGTAAAATAATAATGACAATTTTGACAATAATCAAAATTCCAGCCATTCTAGCAGGTCTTGTAGGTGGGATCGTTGGAATTGCTTGCTTTTTTATTATCTTTTATAAAGGAGTATTAATTTATGGCGCAAAAGCAAAAGCATATCTAGATAAACCTGAAATAATTAAAGAACAAAAAATAAAAAAGCCTAATTTGTTTATGGAATATTATGAGAAGATGTTGCGCTTAGCTGTAAAACATTCAATAACTACCTGTATCATTGTGTTTATTATGTTTATTATGTCCTTTAAAATGTTCGCTTGGTTTGGTAAGGGCGTTGTTAATTTCCCAGAATCTACTCCAACAGAAGCCTATGTGACTATTAAGCTTCCGCCGGAAGGAGTTTTATCTGAGACTGATAAAATTGCTAAAAGAATAGAACCTTTATTGCCTAAATATTATAATATTAAAAATTTTAACACAAACATCGGTGGGCAAACAGCTGGTGGAGGCTTCAGTGGTGGTGGACAAGCTAACGCAAATCAAGCTCAGATAATTTTAGAATTTTTAGATCCTTCAATCGATAATGTTGATCGGAAACGATTTGCTCCGAAGACAGCTTTGAAAAATGTGAGAACTGAATTAGAAAACATTGCTGGTGCTGAAATTGAAGTCAAACAGGACGAGGGCGGTCCTCCCGTTGGAGCACCGGTTTCGATAAAAATTATTGGTGATAATTTTTTAAAATTGAAAGAAATATCACTAGAAATACAAGCACTAATCAAACCAGTGAAGGGTTTAATTAATCTTCGAGATGATTTGGACGATGGAATACCTGAAATTATTATACGTCTTGATCGTAAGAAAATGGCCGTTCTTGGTATGAATACAGCGATGGTCGCATCTGCCATTAGAACAGCCGTTTATGGTTCGAAAGTGTCTGTATTCAGAGATCAAACGACGGATGAGGAATATGATATAACTCTACGTTATCCGAAAGATAATCGTCAAAATGTAGAGGATTTGGGTAATATATTTGTTACCAGTTTTAAAGGTACTCCAATTCCTTTAAAAGTATTTGCAGATTTATCTTTTGGAAAGGGATTTGCATCTATTCTTCATAAAGATTTTGAGCGCGTGATCGAGGTTAGTGCTGGTGTGGATAAAGATTTTAATAACCAAGTGGTTCGACAAGAGGTTAAAAAAATACTGGATAAGGATTTGAAACTTCCTCAAGGATACTTTGTCAAATTTGGAGGAGAAGCTGAATCGCAAGAAGAAACAATGCAATTCCTTACAAGAGCTTTTATCCTTGCGTTATTCTTAATTTTCTTGGTGCTTATTTCCATGTTTCATTCATTGCTTATTCCAAATATTATCATTGTTACCGTTGCGTTATCTATGATCGGACTGTATGCCGGATTAATTTTAACAAGAACTCCATTTAGTATCGTTATGACGGGTGTGGGTGTTATCAGTTTAGCTGGTATTGTTGTTAACAACGGAATAATATTACTGGAATATATTATCCGGCTCAGAAAAGAAGGTATGGAAAAATTTGAAGCGATTGTTCAAGCCGGGAAGGTTCGTATTCGTCCTGTTTTGTTAACCGCAGGAACCACGGTGCTTGGTTTGTTGCCTATGTCGACTGGTGTTAGTATCGACTTTTATAGTCTGTTTCAAGGAAAATTTCCGATAGCATATAACCCGGAAGCGACTGAAATGTGGGCGTCAATGTCGAATGCAGTTATTGGTGGATTGATTGTTGCGACATTACTAACGCTTGTTGTAGTTCCAGCTTTGTATTCAATGCTTGATAATGTAAAAATGCGTCTAACGTCAAAAATATTTCAAACTGAAACAAAAAATAGCGATAAACGAAAAAAAATCAGTAGTACAAAAGTTAAATTAAAAAAGTAGTAATTTAGTTGTTATTGATATAAAAAAGCGAGAATTGCTTTTTGCATGTGAAGTCTATTTTCAGCTTGATCAAAAACGATTGACTGCGGACCATCCATAACTTCATCTGTTATCTCTTGACCACGGTGAGCGGGTAAACAATGCATGACTAACGCATCACTGCTTGCTTGCGCCAGCAGTGTATCGTTGACTTGGAATTTACTGAATAGTTTTATTCTTTTTTCGGCTTCGTGTTCTAATCCCATTGATGTCCAAGTATCAGTATAAACGATATCTGCATTCGCAATAGCTTTTTGGGGATTATTTGCAAGTGTTATTGTCGATCCAGATATCTTGGCAAATTCAGATGCTTTTTTTAGAATTTTTTTATCTGGTTCGAATCCTTTTGGAGTTCCAAAACAGATGTCGTATCCAACTTTACTAGCTAAAAGGAGTAGTGAGTGGGCAACATTATAACCGTCGCCGAGATATGTTATTTTTATTTTCCCTCTACCTTTCTTTTCAACGATTGTTAGGTAGTCTGACATTATTTGGCATGGATGAAATTTGTCTGTCAGTGCGTTTATTACTGGTACCGATGAGTTATCCGCGAAAATATTTAATGTTTTTTGTTGGAATGTTCGTATGATGATGCCGTCTACGTAACGGGATAGGCACTTCGCGATATCTGATAATTCTTCGCGTCCGCTGAGTGAATTTTCATTTAACGTAACGATATGACCACCCAGTTGATGAATAGCAACATCGAAAGATATGTAAGTTCGTGTGGAGGGTTTTTCAAAGATCATCGCAAAGGATTTTCCATTTAGAACTTTTTTAGAATTTAAAGGTGAATCTTCTTTAAGTTTCATTGCAATGTTTAAAATCTCATTAATTTCATCATAATTTAAATCAAGTATAGATAGAAAATCCCGTTTCATAAATTAAATAACCTTTCGAAAATACTATTTTATCATTGTCCCAATACCAAAATCGGTAAATAATTCTAAAAGAAGAGAGTGTTGTATTTCTCCGCTAATAATATGTGCGTTTTTAACTCCATTTTGAACTGCTTTAATAACAGATTCAACCTTGGGAATCATACCTTCTGTGATCGTACCGTTAGCAATCATTTCATCAATTTCTGAAAGAGTGACCTGTTTTACTTTATTACCTGATTTGTCTAATATCCCTTCAACATTTGATAGTAGAATAAATTTTTCAGCTTTTAATTTTATTGCAATTTCGCAAGCAGCATAATCAGCATTAATATTATAGCTGTTTCCTGCTTGATCTGCTCCTGTTGTTGATATGACCGGTATGAAATTGTTTTGTTCTAAAAGATTCAGAATGTCGGTATTAATATTTGTAATATCACCGACAAGTCCTAGTTTTGTATTAGTACTTTGTTTAGCTTGAATTAATCCAGCATCTTTCCCACATAACCCGACTGCTTTTCCCCCGGCATTATTAATCATATTTACAAAGGTTTTATTTACTTTTCCTGCTAAGACCATTTCAATTACTTCCATGGATTCTTTGTTTGTTACACGTTGCCCATCAATGAATCCAGTGTTGATATTTAGTTTTTTTAACCAAGAGGTAATTTCTTTTCCGCCGCCATGAACTACAACAGGGTTGATTCCAACAAATTTTAAAAGTACGATATCTGTTGCCACGGATTGTTGTACGATTGGATCTTCCATGGCGCTACCACCATATTTTATAACAATCGTTTTTCCAGCAAATTTTTGTATATAGGGAAGAGCTTCTAGTAGAATTTTTGCTTTTTCAATTGGTTCTTTTATCAAGGCTTATTCCTTTGTATGGATTATGATATAGCTAATTGTAATATGTAAGGTAGTAATAATCAAGAACCATTAGGGCGACCTTTCCGCTTCTGCTGACGGAGAGATTTTACAAATGATCAATCAAATACTTCACAATCTTTTCTGATGCATGGCCATCCCCGTAAGGGTTATGAGCTTTAGTCATTTTTGAATATTCTTCAGTGTTATTTAGTAGTTCCATTGTTTTACTAATAATAGTTTCTTTATCCGTTCCGACTAGTTTCACTGTACCCGCTTCCAGTCCTTCTGGTCGTTCTGTTGTGTCTCTCATGACCAGAACCGGTTTTCCCAGTCCAGGCGCTTCTTCCTGTATTCCACCGCTGTCGGTTATTATGATATAGGCCATGTTCATTAAAAAAACGAACGGCAAGTATTCGACCGGCTCTATTAAGTAAATATTTGAAATCCCTTTTAATATTCTATTAACCGGTTCTCGAACATTGGGATTAAGATGGACGGGATACACAATGTCGACATCTGGATGAGTCAATGCAATATGCTTTAATGATTCACATATATTAATAAATCCATCACCAAAGTTCTCTCGACGATGGCCTGTAACAAGAATGAGTCTTTTATTGGTTTTCTGGATTGAATGAATATTGGGATATCCAAAATTTTCAAGAATACCAATCAGATTTTTCTGCAAGTCAGAATCATGTTTAATCTTATTAGAGACAATCATCAGCGCATCGATCACTGTATTGCCGGTGACAACAAAATGAGAATCATTTATATTTTCTATTTGAAGATTTTTCTTGTTTTGTTCAGTGGGTGCAAAATGAAAGGAACATATTCTATCGCTGAGCTGTCGATTAATCTCTTCCGGAAAAGGCGAATACATATTATATGTTCGAAGCCCGGCTTCCACATGACCGACTGGGATCTTTAGATAATAAGCAGCAAGGGAAGTTGCAAGGCTAGTTGTTGTGTCGCCATGTACTAAAACTATATCGGGTTTAAAGTCTAACAAGACATCTTTCATGGCGCAGAGAACATTGCTAGTTACATCAAATAAATCTTGATTCTTCTTCATAATATCTAAATCATAGTCTGGTTTTATATCAAAAATGGTTAATACTTGATCCAGCATTTCACGATGTTGGGCGGTTACGCAGACTCTGGAATCTAGCCTGTCCTTGTGTTTATTGAGTTCTATTACAAGAGGAGCCATTTTTATGGCTTCCGGTCGAGTTCCAAAAACAGTGAGTACTTTTTTCATGTTGTATAGTGTATCTGATTCGTTTTAAATTCACAACGGATGGTTTTTAAACCTCTACTCGCAGTAATCTGGGTCATTTTTTATCCAGACAGGTGATGCCGAAATAACTTGGGGTGGTCCTGCCAACAAAGGGCTGAGTGCTTTTTGATAGGGTTTGAACCATGAAGAACTCATTGCTTTCTGTAATTCTTTCTCATCTGTTAATAATTCGAATAGGCAAATTGTATTGGGGTCGTTATCGGCAAAGCAATAACAACTTACTTCCAGTGATTTATTTTTTTCAGCGTGGGGTTTAACAAACGATTCCCAAACACTAAGAACTTCGTCTCTTTTCCCGGGTTTTGTTTTAAAAATCACAAAAAAACCGATTTTAGACATTTTTTACCTCCAAATATAAATAGTGAGTTGATTTTATTGTATCAGATTAATCTGATTTTCTTAACAGCTCTTCTATTTGTTAATCTAAATTATGGATTATTAAATACGCGATTTTTGTAGTAGGCCAGTGTTGGCTTGTTTTAAACGACGTATAGGTTGATATTCCCAAGTCCGTCTTTTTGCATTATTTGTTGATTGTGTTTTTCTTGAAGTTTTTTCAAATTAAGTCTGGTTATAGTGTGGGGTGATTGTAGAAATCGAATCACTTCTTTTTTAATGTCTGGTGGTAGTGCATCATAATGCTTAATAAGCCGATGGATTTCTGCTATAACTGCTTGATGTGAATCATTGCTTGCCATCATCGTCTCCAGTATCTTCTATTTTCTGAAGTAGTTCAGATAATGCGTTTGCAACATCTTTTGGCATATTTCCTTCATGTTGGTGTAAATTGTCAATCAAGTCCATAAATGGTTCTACAAACGCTTCGGCACTTTCTGACAGGTGTTTCTCGTCAATACTTTCTTCGCTTTTCTCAATATGTTCCAGTTCTTTTTTTAATTTATCAAGTTTTTCTTTCAAACTTTCCATTATGGAGGGATTAAGACTGGGAAAGTTAGCTAAGACTCCATTAATAAACGCAATAATTGATTGAATCTGTTGCTGATTAAGCATATTCGTTTTTTTGAGTAAGCTCAATGTTTTGTCGATAATGACATCACTACCATTTGTTTTAGTCAGTGCTTCTTGAATGCTTCCTTTTTTGATCAAACTGATGATTTCACCCGCAAGAAGCTGATCAGTTGCAGATGTTTGGACAATTTTAAGTTGATCTAAAAGGTTCGGATTTTCATTGATTGTACTTTTCGGGATGTTTGCGTTAGTTTGATTTTGCATTATTAGATTTTGCTTTGTTTGAGATTCTTGAGGAATTGGTTCATTTTCAAGTTGTCCGGTTTGTTTCAAAATATTAGTTATGGCATTTAGATCATTCGTATTTGTTGAGTTTAGAATTTGCTTGCAAAAACTTTTGACATCCATTCCCTTTGAATTTAGAAGTGCAACTGATGTTTTAAACTCCGTCGGATTATGTACACTTCGTGATGATGATTTTAAATAGTCCGTTATTTTTTCTTCCAGTTGTTGATCAACAGGTTTTAACGGGTTTTTGTTTAAATTGCTTGGTGCATGTATTCCTAATTCCATAAAAAAAACTCCTTACTTTAATAGAATATTCCCATGGGAGGATGTTGTTAAACATAATTATGGCAATTCTTAATTATACATTGATAATTTTAGTAATTTACTTAAACTGGCAGAAGATAATCCTAAAATGTTAAAATCCTTGTCCGATAGTTTTAATGGGCAAATATATGAAATATAAGGAATATAGGTTCCTGTGGAAATTTATTTTTATACATGCGATAATACCCTCACTATCAACTATAGGAGATATGCAATCGGATGTTGGATATAAACGAGAACGTAGATGATATAAAACCATATATTCCTGGCAAACCTATTGAAGAAGTTCAGCGGGAACTTGGGTTAGACCAAATTGTTAAATTAGCGAGTAATGAAAATAACCGCGGTATTCCTCAAAACGTAATTAACAAACTCCAAACTAAAATTCAAGATTTGTTTTTGTATCCGGATGGATCATTATTTAGACTTAGAAAAAAACTCGCGCAGTATTATAAAATAGATGCTGATCAGCTTATTTTTGGTAACGGGTCAGATGAATTATTGCAGATGATTGCCTTTACGTATTTAAATAAAAACAAAGAGGTTCTTATTTCCGAAGGGACTTTCTCTGAGTATACCTTTGCAGCAAAGCTGGTAAATGCTCCCATTAAATATGTTTCCCTTAAAGATTATACTTATGATTTAGAAGCGATTGCTATGAGGATTAGTGCAAAGACACGTGTTGTTTTTTTATGCAATCCCAATAACCCAACAGGAACATACTTTAATGTTTCAACATTCGAGAGCTTTATGAAGAAAGTTCCACCCAAAGTATTAGTTGTAATAGATGAAGCCTACTATGAATATGCATCAGGGGACGATTATCCTGAAACAATCAAGTATTTGAAGCGTTATGAGAATATTATTCTTCTTCGAACATTTTCAAAAGTTTGGTCGTTAGCCGGATGCAGAATTGGTTACGGCATTGCATCTCCAAAAGTGATTGCAAGTATTAATAAGTCCAGACAGCCATTTAATGTAAATCGATTTGCAGAAGAATCGGCATTGGCAATGTTAGATGAGAAAGAATGGGTTCATTCGATCACTGCTGAAACAAAAAAACAGATGGCTTATTTATACAGCGAATTAGACAAAATGAAAATTAGCTATTTATCAAGCAGGGCAAACTTTGTATTCATGACATTAAAACATGATGCAAAAGATGTGTTTGATCGATTGCTTCGTAAGGGGATTATTATTCGGCCAATGACTGGTTTTGGATATGTTAATTCTATTCGAGTTACAATCGGATTACCCCATGAAAATAAATTATTTATTGAAGCACTTAAGAAAGTGTTGCAGGAGATAAATGCTAAATAGTTTAGTCTGTGACTATTTTCATGAAACAACAGTATTCCTACTGAGTACTCCGTATATTATTCAAGAAGATTATTTCGATAATATTGTTGTCGTTAAGCATTATCAGTATGTATAAAAATACAAGGAGCGAATAATGAAAAAAACAACACTAAACAAGATTCATCGGGGACACAAAGCAAAGATGGTAGACTATTTTGGATGGGAAATGCCTATATCCTATGCTGGAATACTAGAGGAACATAAAGCTGTTCGGGAGAAAGCCGCAATATTTGATGTCTCTCATATGGGAATCATTGAGGTTTATGGTCCTGAATCCAAGCAGTTTCTTCAGCATTTAACAGTAAACGATATCGGTCAACTTCAATACTTCCATTCCCAATACTCAATGATGCTTGATAACGAAGGTAATATTTTAGATGACATGATAATTACTAGATTAAAAGAAAAATATAGAATCGTGGTCAATTGTTCAAATTTCCAAAAAATTAAAGCATGGATGGAACAGGTAGATAAAGAAACAAATTTTGATATTTGGTTAAAGATTAGAGACGAGCTAAGCATTGTTGCACTACAAGGGCCAGATTCTCATAATATAATAGAAAAAATAATAAAGCATGATGAACGTATCCCTCGCTTTTCAGCACGATATGATCATGTAGGTGACCATGTTATTTGCATTAGCCATACAGGATATACGGGTAGTGATGGTTATGAGATATTTGTCGGGAATGATTTTGTAGAAGAATTCTGGAATATGTGTATTCAGCAAGGCGCTGTTCCTGCAGGGCTTGGATCGAGAGATACTTTAAGAATAGAAGCTGGCTTGCCTTTATACGGTAATGAAATATCTCCAAGCACAACCCCATATGATATCGGTTATGGTTGGATTGTTAAATTATCGAAAAATAATGAATTTAAAGGGAAACAGTTTCTTAGTAATGTCCAATCTAAAACAAATAAGATGTATGGTGTTGTTATTGATGAAAAGGCGATTCCAAGAACTGGATGCATAATAAATGGAGTCGGAAAAATAACGAGTGGGACATATTCTCCGACATTAAAAAAATCAATTGCCATTTTTATGGCTGATCGCGAAATTAATGCTGGTGAAACAGTAAATGTAATGATAAGAGATAAAGAATATAAAGGGATAATAACAAAGTTGCCATTTATTAAAAAAAGTAGTTAACTTTTTTTTAAAAATTTGTTATATTCAATTTGTAAAAAATTTTAATTGAAGGGGGCATTAGCCAATGAGTTTAGTTATGAATAAGTTTTATTATACAGAAGAACATGAATGGTTAAAAGTTGAAGAAGGTAATATTGCTGTAGTTGGGATAACCGATCATGCACAGGACTCATTAGGAGACATCGTTTTTTTAGAGATGCCTAAAGAAGGAGAAGATTTTACTCAAGGTGATGAAATCGGAGTAATAGAATCTGTTAAGACTGTTAGTAATTTGTATATACCTGTAAGTGGTTCAATTATCGAGGTTAATAGCGATGTCGTTGAAGATCCTGCTTTTGTCAATTCATCTCCTTATGATGAAGGTTGGTTAGTTCGTATTGAGATGACTGAACCATCTGAACTTGAGGACTTGTTATCTGCAGATGATTATACTGAGCTAATAAGTAAAGAGGAGTAATGCAGAACCCTCTTTTTCCAAATAACAACCAAGAACAGCAAGCAATTTTAAATTCAATCGGAGTTAAATCATTCGATGAATTAATTTGTGATTTACCAAAGTCCAAGGTTTATCCAGAGTTAAAGATTGCCGATGGGCTTTCAGAAAAACAGATAAGTACTGAATTATCGAACATCATATCTAAAAATAAGACGATTATTCCTCGTCGCAGTTTCTTAGGTGGGGGTGTTTACTATCGTTATGTTCCCTCCATTGTTGATTATATATCTGGAAGAAGTGAATTTTATACAGCCTATACTCCATATCAACCCGAAATGAGCCAAGGTACATTGATTGCCATATTTGAGTTCCAAACATATATGGCAGAGCTTACTGGTATGGAAATATCAAATGCCAGTTTGTATGATGGAGCGACTGCTTTGGCTGAATCTATTATTATGTCTAGTCGAATCAGTTCTAAAGAAAGCAAAACGTTTCTTATAATCGGAGCAATTCCTCCCCAATATAAAAAGGTGTTGGATTCATATAATCAGGGATTAAATTTTACGATTAAGTATATTGAGGATGATGATAATATTGAGTTGGATGATTCATTGTCTTCAATTGTTCTCTTTTATCCTAATTACTTTGGGCAGGTCATGGATTATGAAAAAATTATATCGAAGGCAAAACAAAAGGGTATTGGGATTATTATGGGGGTGATCAATCCATTAGCTCTAGGAATTTTTAAAACACCGGGTGAATTTGGTGCCGATATTGTATTTGGCGAAGCAATTTCATTAGGTAGCTATCCATCATTTGGTGGGCCAGCTTTGGGTTTTATTACAACTCGAAAAGATTTTATTCGTCATATCCCTGGTCGAATTGTTGGTGAGACCAACGATAAAGATGGCAAGATTGGATATGTATTAACATTTCAAACGCGCGAACAACATATTCGTCGGGAAAGAGCTACATCAAATATATGTAGCAATCAAGGATTGATGGCTCTAAGAACTACTCTGTATTTATCTAGTTTAGGTAAAGAAGGTTTTGAAGAACTGGCGTATGATATTTATGAAAAAACACGATTGCTTAAAAAATCATTGGCAACTATAAAAGAATTTGTAATTGATAAGAACATTTCCTTTCAAGATGTATTAGTGTCTTCTGAATCTATTTCTTTTGATGAGTTAAATCAGTTTTTGAGTGAACAAAATATTCATGGCGGAATTGTGTTGTCCCATCAAGATGCCTATCTCGATCAGCTATACTTAATCTCTGTTAATGATTTTACAACAACAGAGGATATTAATGATTTAGTTGTAGCAATGAAGGAATTTATAAGTGAAAAATAGACCTATTTTTTATAAGAAAAAAGAAGAATTAAAAAATGTTAAACTTTCAGCTTTATCTGTTGGTATACCTGAAAATCTGATCAGAAAGAAACCGTTACGATTTCCAACCTTGGCAGAAAATGAGGTAGCCAGACATTACACCTATTTATCAACTCTTAATCATGGAGTTGATTCGGGATTTTATCCACTAGGTTCTTGCACGATGAAGTATAATTTTAAAATACTAGAAAAAATTGCCGGAAATGAAAGTTTTTCAAATATTTATCCTTTCAGCTCTGAAGAGGACATCCAAGGGCTTTTAGAAATTCTATATCGAACAGATAAAAGTTTATCAGAAATATTTGGCTACGCACATTTTACTTTTCAACCCGCGGCAGGATCCCATGGCGAACATACGGGCTTGTTAATTATCCGGGCATTTCATAAAGATAATGGTGAGTCAGACCGTGATGTGGTTTTAATACCAGATACGGCTCATGGTACAAATCCAGCAAGTGCAGTTTTGGCAGGGTATAAGGTTAGAAAAATACCGACAAATGATCAAGGTAATTTAGATCTTGAGTTTTTGAAGAAAGAAGTCAGTAATTATAAAGTAGCTGCACTTATGCTGACAAATCCTTCAACACTTGGTTTATTCGAAACACAAATTCTCGAAATTGCTGAGATTGTTCATGATGCAGGAGGACTTTTATACTATGATGGTGCTAACGCAAATGCGTTGATGGGAATCATTCGTCCCGGGGACATGGGCTTTGACGTTTGTCATTTAAATTTACATAAGACATTTGGTACTCCTCATGGTGGTGGTGGTCCTGGTTCAGGGCCTGTAGGGGTTAAAGATTTCCTTGTACCATTTCTTCCGAACCCGTTAGTGAAGATGGATGATGGGATGTATGTACTAGATAGTTCTTCTAAAAAAAGCATTGGTAAAGTCCATGGTTTTTATGGCAATATAAACGTTGTAATAAAAGCATTCGTGTTTATCATAATGTATGGACGAGATGGGCTTAAGCACGTTAGTCAGCAGGCAATTATTAATGCCAACTATTTACAGGAAAAACTAAAAGATGTGTACAAGCTGGCATACAATCGAAGGTGCATGCATGAGTTTGTTTTATCTGCAGCAAAATTAAAAAAAGATTTTGGAATATCTGCACTTGATATTGCTAAGCGTCTAATCGATTATGGAATCCACCCGCCGACGATATATTTCCCCCAAATTGTTTCAGAAAGTATGATGATGGAACCCACAGAATCGGAGAGTAAAGAGGAATTAGATGATTTTATTCAGATAATGACTGATATCCGGGCTGAAATAGAAACTAATCCAGAAATTCTTCATGATGCACCAATAACAAGGGTTGTTGGCAGACTGGATGAAGCAAAAGCTGTTAAGGAACCTAAGCTTACTGCTCTCGACTAAAATGAGTCGGGGCCTTTCTCAAAATACTAATTTAATTGTCATTCATGATGGCCCAGATACACCTCAATTTAATATGGAGAAAGACATTGATTTGTTTCAGAATGTTGAAACGCATAATGATACTGCTTATTTAAGATTTTATTCTTGGAATTTTATATGTGCAACATATGGTTCAAACCAGAAAATTGCGGATATAAAGAAAATAATACATGCTATGAAAGATATTCCTCCTGACATAGCGTTAGTTAGACGTCCAACTGGTGGAGGAATTGTGATCCATTATCCACAATTGATTACCTATTCGTTAGTTATTTCAGATAGTGCTCTTAAACAATCAATGACCTTACTCGATTCCTATTATCAGCTTTCTGAACTTATTAATAATTGTTTGTTGTCCATGGGAATTCAATCCAGTCTGAATAAAACGAGTATGAGTGATTATAAAGAAAAACGGATTAATCCTGTTTGTGTTGATTATCCTGCTAAATATGAAATTATGAAAGATAATCAGAAAATTGTAGGATGTGCCCAAAAAAAAGGTCGAAATTGTCTTCTTCAGCAAACCCAATTTTTTATCGAAATAGATAATGATGTTTTTAAAAATAAATTTGAAGATGCCATAAGCAACTATCTGAATAGATAATAGCCTCTAAAAGGTATAGCCATTGGATTCTAAAATCCTTCCTTCTATTTTTATTCATTTTAAGTTACAATCATTATTTACATTTCAAGGCATTTTTTAATTGTTAGATAAAATATTATTAAGAGGTGAAATATGAGAAGCGATCAAATCACAAAAGGACCAAGTAGAGCACCACATAGGTCTTTGTTTAAAGCTATGGGTTATACATCTGAGGAGTTGAACCGTCCGTTAATTGGAATTGCAGCGTCCTATAATGAAGTTATCCCTGGCCATATTTTCCTTGATAAAGTCATTCAAGCTGTAAAGGATGGTATTTATATGGCTGGAGGGACACCCATGTTGTTTCATACAATTGGAGTATGTGATGGTATTGCTATGGGGCATCAGGGAATGAAGTACTCTTTAATTACAAGAGAATTAGTTGCCGATACTGTAGAAACAATGTGTATGGCATATCCGTTTGACGGTCTCGTTATTATTCCAAATTGCGATAAAGTTATCCCCGGGATGCTAATGGCATCAGCACGAGTCAATTTACCGACGATTATGGTCAGCGGTGGGCCAATGCTCGCGGGTGGTGATCGCAATTCATGTATCGACCTATCTCATGTATTTGAGGCGGCTGGTGCATTTGAAGCTGGTAAAATTACCCAAGAAAAACTAGATTGGATTGAAAATACGGCTTGTCCGGGTGCAGGGTCCTGTTCTGGGATGTTTACTGCAAATTCTATGAACTGTTTATCTGAATCAATTGGGATTTCATTGCCGGGTAATGGAACAATTCCAGCGGTTAAAGGAGATCGGATTGCATTAGCTAAAAGGTCCGGAATGGCCATATTGGATCTTGTAAAAAAAGATATTAAAGCAAGAGATTTAATGACCATGAAAAACTTTAGAAATGCATTGGCTGTGGATATGGCATTAGGATGTTCAACGAATACTGCTTTACATTTACCTGCAATAGCTAATGAAGCTGGAATTGAATTAACGATGGCTCTTATTAATGAAGTAAGTAACAAAATCCCAAATATCACGTCTCTTCGTCCAGCAGGTTCTTTTCATATGCAGGATTTGGACGATGCTGGTGGGGTACAGGCAGTAATGGCTGAGTTGCTTGAAGCTGGATTAATTGATGGTAGCTTAATGACGGTAACTGGGAAGTCAATTAAAGAAAATTTAAAAAATGTTAAAGTTAAGGATAGGGCAGTTATCAGAGAAATAAGTAATCCATATCATAAGACAGGTGGGCTTGCTGCTTTGTTTGGTAATATTGCACCGGAAGGATCGATTGTTAAACAATCTGCTGTTAAAGATGAGATGTTGAAGCATACTGGGCCAGCAAGGGTTTTTAATTGTGAAGAAGACGCTATAAAAGCTATTAATGGTGGAAAGATTGTTAAGGGCGATGTAATCGTTATTCGTTATGAAGGACCTAAAGGTGGCCCTGGAATGAGAGAAATGTTGATGCCAACAGCCGCAATAGTTGGTGCTGGTTTAGACAAAGATGTTGCGTTAATTACAGATGGACGATTCTCTGGAGCAACTCAAGGTTCAGCGATTGGACACGTGTCGCCAGAAGCAGCTTTAGGCGGTCCGATAGCCGCGATTAACGAAGGTGATATCATTGTAATTGATATTCCTGCAAAAACAATTAATGTTAAACTTTCAGATAAAGTAATTGAAGAAAGACTATCGAAAATAAAACTGCCGGAAAATAAATATGGTGGATGTTTGGGACGATATTCTAGGATTGTTAAGTCAGCAAGTACGGGAGCGGTTTTATCCTAAGAAACAAAGTAATTAAATGATCGGAAATGTAGGGAACTATTTAATAAAACAGAATAATTTAAAAACCGAATCATTTGTGTTACAATTAGTTCCGATATCCAATGATAAAGGAAGATACTATGACTGAAAAAATTAAAGGTTCAAAGATTTTTATTGAAAGTTTGAAACAAGAACAGGTAACTGATATTTTTGGTTATCCCGGTGGGGCCTTACTGGAAATCTATGACGATTTATATGATAGTGATATTAATCACTATTTAGTTCGTCATGAGCAGGCAGCCGCTCATGCGGCAGATGGTTATGCTCGAAGTAGTGGTAAGGTGGGTGTATGTCTTGCCACTTCAGGTCCGGGTGCGACAAATCTAGTTACCGGAATAGCAAATGCTTATATGGATTCCATTCCAATGGTGGCATTTACTGGTCAAGTTAATTTGGGTGCTATTGGAAAAGATTCATTCCAAGAGGCAGATATTACTGGTATTACCTTGCCAATTACAAAACATAATTTTCTGGTTAAAGATGTAAAAGATTTAGCTTCGACGATCAAAAAAGCCTTTCATATAGCCAGAACCGGAAGACCAGGACCGGTTTTAATTGATATGCCAAAAGATATAACGCTTAACAGAGCCGTGTTTAATTACCCGGATAAAGTGGATTTGCCTTCTTACAAGCCTACAATTAAGGGTAGTATCAAACAAATTAAAGCAGCCGTTGAATTGATGCAAGAATCAGAGCGTCCAGTAGTTCTGGCTGGTGGTGGTGTTACCGCATCAAATGCATCCGATGAACTCCGAACTTTTATTAAGCAGACTAATATTCCAGTTGCATCAACCTTGCTTGGATTAGGCGTATATCCTTATGATGATGAATTGTCGCTCAGAATGCCAGGTATGCATGGAACAGCGTATGCAAACTATGCAATACACGATGCCGATTTATTGATTGCTATCGGTATGCGATTTGATGACCGAATAACTGGAAAATTAGCGACATTTGCACCAAAAGCAAAAGTTATCCATATTGATATTGATCCGGCTGAAATTAGTAAATGTATTGCTGCGACGGTTCCAATCGTAGGAGATGCTAAGGAAGTTCTAAAGGATTTAATCGAATATATTAAAGAAAATCCTGTTGAGAAAAAAGATGAATGGTTAAGGACAATTCAGGAGTATAAGACAAATCATCCTTTAATCTATAAAATGTCTGCCGATACAATTAATCCTCAATATGTCATTCAACAGATAAATGAAATGACCAAAGGAAATGTGATTATGGCAACGGAAGTTGGAACACACCAGATGTGGGCAGCTCAATATCAGAATCATATATATCCTCGTCATTTTATATCCTCGGGAGGACTTGGAACGATGGGCTTTGGTTTTCCTGCAGCCATTGGTGCACAAGTCGCAAATCCAGATAAACTTGTGGTTAATATCGCAGGAGATGGTTCAATTCAAATGAATATTCAGGAGTTATCAACGGTTGCAAACTATAATTTGCCCGTGAAAGTTATTATTTTAAATAATAGATATCTTGGAATGGTTAGACAATGGCAAGAGATATTTTATAAGAAAAGATATTCACATACAGATTTAGAAGGAAAACAACCAGATTTTGTTAAAGTAGCTGAAGCTTATGATGTGATGGGTCTTCGCGCAGAAAAACCATCACAGGTGAGATCGGTACTTGAAAAAGCGTTTGCTCATAATGGCCCGGTATTTGTTGATATGGTTGTAAACCGTGAAGAAAATGTTTTTCCCATGGTTCCGGCTGGAGGGGTTTTAAATAAAATGATCCTTCAAAAGGAGGGTAAATAAATGAGACATGTTCTATCTGTTGTTGTCGAAAATAAACCCGGTGTTTTAGCTCGAATATCTGGTTTATTTAGTCGCAGAGGGTTTAATATTGATAGTTTAGCCGTTGGTCCTACGGAAGACCCTGCTTATTCGAGAATAACCTTAGTTGTTCAAGGTGATGATATGATTATCGAACAAATAAGCAAGCAGCTGTATAAACTGATTGATACTTATAAAGTCATCGATCTGACAAAAATAAATCATGTAGAAAGAGAAATGGTTTTAGTTAAGGTCAATATAACATCAACAACTAGGTCAGAAGTAATCGAAATTGTGAATATTTTCAGGGCAAAGATTATTGATGTTAGTGAAAAAACATTGGTTATTGAAATAACAGGTGATCAAAGTAAGATAAATGGACTATTAAAAATGCTTAAGAAATATGGCATTACTGAAATGGTTCGAACAGGCTCAATTGCAATGCAACGAGGCTTAAATTAATTAAAAGGAGAAAGTAAAATGGTAAAAGTATATTATGATAAAGATGCAAATTTAGATGTATTAAAAGGAAAAACAATCGCAATAATTGGTTATGGTTCTCAAGGACATGCCCATGCATTGAACCATCAAGATAGTGGAATGAAAGTAGTTGTTGGAGAGTTGAAAGATTCTGACAATTGGAAAAAAGCAAAAAAAGATGGGGTAAATGTTATGAGCGCATCAGAGGCAGCAAAAGCTGCAGATATTATTATGGTGCTTGTACCAGATGAATTTGCACCCAAAATATATAAAACAGAAATTGAACCTAATTTAGTAAAAGGAAATACGCTTGCATTTGCTCATGGTTTTAACATCCATTTCAAAACGATTATCCCTCCGAAGGATATTAACGTTATTATGGTAGCACCAAAAGGACCTGGCCACATGGTAAGAAGAGTATTTCAAGAAGGATTTGGAGTACCATGCATATGGGCAATCCATCAAGATGCTACAGGAAATGCAAAGGATCTAACCCTTGCATATGCTAAAGGAATCGGCGGAACCAGAGCAGGAGTTCTTGAAACTACATATAAAGAAGAAACCGAGACAGACCTTTTTGGTGAACAGACAGTATTATGTGGTGGTACAACAGCACTCGTCCAAGCCGGATTTGATATATTAGTTGAAGCGGGATATCAACCAGAAATTGCTTATTTTGAGTGTTTACATGAATTAAAGCTAATTGTTGACTTGATGTATGAAGGTGGTATTGCGAAGATGAGAGACTCAATATCAAATACTGCAGAATATGGTGACTTAACTGTTGGGCCAAAAATTATTACAGCTGATGTAAGAAAAAGCATGAAAGATGCTCTTAAGAGAATTCAAAACGGAGAGTTTGCGAAAGAATTTATTGCAGAATGTGATGCAGGCAAACCAAATATGGAAAAATTAAGAAAAGCAGGAAAAGAAAATCAAATCGAAGTCGTTGGAGCAAAACTAAGAAAATTAATGAGTTGGATTAAAAACTAAGATTTCTTATGACCTGTCCTATCAAAAGGACAGGTCTACAAAAAATATAATGAAAACAATTAAGATATTTGATACTACCCTTCGAGATGCTGAGCAAGCACCTGGAGCTAGTATGACTCTCGTTGAAAAACTCGAGATGGCCAAACAACTCGCGTATCTTAATGTCGATGTTATTGAGGCTGGGTTTGCTATTTCTTCCAAGGGAGATTTCGAGGCCATAAAAGCGATTGCACAAAATGTCGAGGGCCCAATAATTTGTAGCTTGGCACGAGCAGTTAAGAAAGACATTGAAACTGCATGGGAAGCCA
This sequence comes from Candidatus Margulisbacteria bacterium GWF2_35_9, assembly GCA_001783275.1. Classification (GTDB taxonomy): domain Bacteria; phylum Margulisbacteria; class Riflemargulisbacteria; order GWF2-35-9; family GWF2-35-9; genus GWF2-35-9. The sequence goes on along the minus strand of MFRH01000043.1, from coordinate 1,121 downwards.
TTCAATATAGTAAAAAACCAAGAATCCACACATTTATTGCTACTTCTCCGGTTCATATGGAATACAAATTGAAAAAAACACCTGATGAAGTGGTTCAGATTGCAGTGGATATGGTTAAGTATGCAAAATCTCTTTGCAATGATATCGAATTTTCTGCAGAAGATGCAGCCAGATCCAATCCTGATTTTTTATATCGAATATTTACTGAGGTTATTAAGGCGGGTGCGACAGTAATTAATGTTCCGGATACCGTTGGATATTCTGTGCCTCAAGAATTCGGGGCATTAATTAAAGGGATAAAGGAAAATGTGGTAGGTATAGAAAAAGTGGATATCAGTGTTCATTGTCATAATGATCTTGGTCTTGCAACTGCCAATAGTTTGGCCGCTGTTTTGAATGGTGCGACACAAGTTGAATGTACCGTTAATGGAATGGGTGAACGTGCAGGGAATGCATCTTTGGAAGAAGTGGTTATGGCATTGTATACCAGAAAGATTTTTTTTAATGCCATAACAAATATTGCAACGAAAGAAATATATCGATCTTCTAAATTATTTTCAAACATTACGGGTATTATGGTACAACCAAATAAAGCAATTGTCGGTGCCAATGCATTTTTACATGAAGCCGGAATTCATCAGGATGGGGTTCTTAAACATCGTGAAACCTATGAAATAATGAGTGCAGAAATGATCGGGCTAAAACCTCAGTCACTTGTGTTAGGTAAACACTCCGGTCGTCATGCGTTTAAGGAACGTTTGGAAGAGTTGGGGTTCCATATAGAGGAGGATCAACTTCAAAAAGCGTTTGAGAAGTTTAAATTATTAGCAGATGAAAAGAAAATTGTGTCCGATCTGGATATTGAATCCATTGTAACAAATGAATCAATCAGCTTTGAGGAAAAATACAAATTGGATAGTATTAATGTGACTGCTGGAAATAAAATTAAACCAACGGCCACTGTTCGATTACTTACTCATGATAATAAATTGATAGAGGCATCGTGCACAGGGACTGGTCCCGTGGATGCTGTATATAATACTATTGAAAAATTGATTGATAGAAAAGTAAATTTGCAGGACTATATTGTACACGCAGTTACCGGAGGAACCGATGCATTG
>MFRH01000042.1:35727-53645 GCA_001783275.1 Candidatus Margulisbacteria bacterium GWF2_35_9 | reverse complement strand
AAGGCGATGGATTTATTAACCGAAATATTTGAGCCACGAGATGATATATGGAGAGGATTAGGAGTATTAAAAAACAGTGGATTAGGTATAAGAAAAAAATATGAACAACATGATGCTGAAAAAATGATTCCGGTGAGGGAAGAAGTTTCGATTGAAAATCCAGGATGTATCTGTGGCGACATATTGAAAGGGATTAAAACCCCAGACAAATGTCCATTATTTAGAACTATTTGTAGTCCGGTGAACCCGGTTGGTGCATGCATGGTTTCAAATGAAGGCTCGTGTGCGGCTTATTTCAAATATAGAATTTAGGAAAAAAAATGACCAAGAACAATAACGAAGATATTATCATATTAGATCATGGCAGTGGGGGACAGCTGTCTCAGGAATTAATAAGAAACGTGTTTCTAAAACATTTCGGGAAAAGTTCGGCTGCACCATTAGCCGATTCTGCAATACTTAGTATTGATTCGAATAAAATAGCGATGACGACGGATTCATATGTCGTGCAACCTATCTTTTTTCCCGGCGGAAATATCGGGAAATTAGCGATCTGTGGAACGGTTAATGACTTAAGTGTTGTTGGGGCTAAACCGTGTTATTTAAGTTGTGGATTTATAATTGAGGAAGGGCTGCCCATATCTGATTTAGAGCTTATAGTTAAATCGATGGCGGATGAAGCATCTAAGTGTGGGGTTACAATTGTAACAGGAGATACAAAAGTCGTTGAACGAGGTAGTTGCGATAAAATATTTATTAATACAACAGGGATCGGAACTCTTATGGATCATTGCGAACACATATCGAGTGGTTCTAAAATTCAACCGGGGGACAAGATTATAATAAATGGTACGATCGCTGATCATGGTATGGCCGTAATTAGTAAACGGAACGGATTAGAAATAGAAGCGAAAATAGAGTCCGATTGTGCTGGACTTAATTATATGATAGAAAAAATATTAAAGTATTCGAAAGATATCCATTTTATGAGGGATGCAACCCGTGGTGGATTAGCCACAGTTTTATGCGAATGTGTCGAAAATCGGAGTTTTGGTGTCAAATTGGATGAAGAAAATATTCCGGTCAATGAGGCGGTTGAGGGTGTTTGTGAGCTTTTAGGGTTTGATCCATTATATGTTGCAAATGAGGGAAAACTGGTGGCCATAGTATCCTCTTCCATTGCCGACGATGTTTTAGCAATTTTTAAGAAAGATGCTTTAGGAAAAAGTGCCAGAATTATTGGCGAGATAACTTCTGAGAATAAAAGCATGGTTGTTATGAAAACAGGGGTTGGTGGGCATCGATTGATCAGTATGTTGTCTGGTGGCCAATTACCACGAATATGTTAAATCAGGATCATAACAACAATGCATGAAATGTCGCTGGTTATGTCCATTTGGGATATTGTTGAAACGGAAATTGAAAAACATCAGTACCGGATCATAAATGAAATTGAGCTGGAAGTGGGAGAGAGTTTAGGTGTTATCAGTGAGTTCATGGAAACATGTTTTGATGCAGTAAAAATTGAACGCAAAGAAACAACAAAAACAAAGTTAAAGATAATAACTAAACAATCGATTGCGAAGTGCAATCGATGCAATCGAACTTGGGATTATAAAGATCATTGGTATATTTGTCCTGATTGTGGCATCTCAGACTCTGAAATAATTGAAGGAAAAGGTATTCATTTTCTGGGAATGGAAATTGATGAATAATTATTAATTCGCTATTTTTCTTAAAATTCTTGCAAATATTATGTTTATAATTATCATATAAAGAAGATTAGTATTGAATAGGGTTGCCTTTGGGGAGGCATGTTCATAACAAAGCTTAAAAAATATACACATAAACTCAAATGGAGGGGAATAAGATGAGTAAAAAACCAAAAATCGCTATGTACTGGGCATCGGCATGTGGAGGTTGTGAAGTATCACTGGCTAATGTTCATGAAGTATTATTAGATATCGATGCAAATTTTGAGTTAGTTTTTTGTCCATGCCTAGTTGACGGTAAAATAAAAGATGTTGAGGCCATGGATGATGGGGAACTTCTAATCACATTTTTTAACGGAGCCATTAGGAATTCAGAAAACGAAGAAATGGCCCATTTACTTAGAAAAAAAACAAAAATACTTATTGCATATGGCGCGTGTTCAAAAGATGGGGGAATTCCGGCATTAGCAAATTTATCTTCTAAAGAGGAATTATTTAATACGGTGTATATAAATAATCCATCGATTGATAATCCAAAGGGTATTATTCCTCAGAGAGTAACCATCGTTGAAGAAGGCGAGTTGAGAATTCCAGAATTTTACAATAAGGTAAAATCTCTTGGACAGACCGTGGATGTTGATTATTTTATGCCAGGTTGTCCGCCTGAACCCGATCAATTAATAAATGTAGTGAACCTTGTTCTGTCCGGAGCGGAGTTGCCTCCAAAAGGTTCAGTGATTGGTGTCGGAAAAACTACTGTATGTGAAGAATGTAGTCGAAAAAAGAGTGATAAAAAGATTTCTAGGATATATCGGACATATGAAATTATTCCTGATGAAGAAACATGTTTGCTTGAACAAGGAATCGTTTGCATGGGGATTGCCACACGTGGAGGTTGCGGGGGCTTATGTCCAAACGTTAATATGCCATGTACTGGTTGTTATGGACCTCCTGCCGGAGTTGATGATCAGGGAGCCAAGATGATTGGTGCGTTGGGAGCTATTATAGATATTGCGGCCATTAAAGATATGCCCGAAGAAGATATTCCAGATTATGTGGATAATATTCTTAAATCGATCCCCGATTATGCTGGAACTTTTTATAAATTCAGCTTAGCAACAGCATTAGTAAATGGGAGGGTAAACAAATGAAGAGAGTAACCATTGATCCTATTTCCCGACTTGAAGGTCACGGAAAGATCGAAATATTTCTAAATGATGAGGGGAATGTTGAAAATGCTTATTTGCAGGTTCCCGAGTTAAGAGGGTTTGAACAGTTTTCAGTTGGTCGACATGCAGAAGATTTGCCAGTCATTACACAAAGAATATGTGGCGTATGCCCAGAGGCTCACCATATGGCTTCGGTTAAAGCCTTGGATGCTGTTTTTAATGTTGATCCTCCTCCAGCGGCGAAAAAGATTCGAGAGTTACTGTACTCTGCTTTCTATGTAACAGATCATACAACACATTTTTATGCCTTAGGTGGACCTGATTTTATTGTCGGACCAGACGCACCTCCTCTAGAACGAAATATTCTAGGAGTAATTCATAAAGTGGGTGTTGATATTGGCAAACAGGTTATTGCATGCCGATCTAGGAATCATCAAGTTATTAAAACCTTAGGTGGTAGAGGTATTCATCCCACAGGTGGTGTGCCAGGAGGGTGGAGTAAAGCATTAAAAGAGGAAGATCGCGTTAATATAGAAAAAATTGCTAAAGAAAACATCGAGTTTGCTTTATTTAGCCTAAAAGCGTTTGACGATATCGTATTAAAAAATTCTGATTATTTAAATTTGGTTACATCGGATATTTATCATCACAAAACCTATTATATGGGACTGGTAGACAAGAATAATCAGTTGAATTTTTATGATGGTATGGTAAGAGTGGTAGCCCCATCAGGGAAAGAGTTTGTTAAATATGAAGCTAAAGATTATATGAATCATATTGCAGAACGAGTGGAGCCATGGACGTATTTAAAGTTTCCTTATCTTAAAAATGTAGGATGGAAGGGCTTCGTTGATGGTGAAGATAGTGGCGTATATTGTGCTACTCCATTATCAAGACTCAATTGTACGGATGGCATGCCAACACCAAAAGCTCAGGAACATTATCAGCAGATGTTTGAAACCTTTGGTAGTAAAAAACTGGGGAAAAGATACGAACCAGTACATTTTCGGTTGGCAACCCATTGGGCTAGATTGATCGAGTTGTTATATGCAGCTGAACGAATGTTAGAATTGGCGACAGACCCAGAAATTACATCACCAGATGTACGTGTTATCCCAACTACTATTAAAGGGGAAGGGGTTGGCTGTGTAGAAGCACCTCGAGGTACATTAACTCATCATTATAAGACCGACGAAAATGGAGTAATAACTCATGCAAATCTAATTGTCGGCACGACAAATAATTACGCTCCGATATCTATGTCTATTAAAAGAGCTGCTGAGCAATTAATAACAAAAGGCAAAGTAAATGAAGGAATGCTGAATAAAGTGGAGATGGCGTTTAGGTTATATGATCCATGTTTATCTTGTGCAACACATAATTTACCAGGGAAAATGCCTTTGCAGATTGAAATAAAAAACTCCTGTGGTGAATCGTTAGATATTATAAGAAGGGATATTTAACAGTGAAAAAAACAGTTGTCGTGGGTTTAGGAAATCCGATTGTTAGCGATGATAGTATCGGATTAAAGATTGCTGAATTATTGGAACCGTATTTTGAAGGGAATTCTTCTACGGATGTGATATATAATTATCGGGGCGGACTCAGCTTAATGGAATCTTTAGTTGGATATGATGAAGCTGTGATAATCGACGCAATGGTGTCAGGTAAAGACAAACCCGGAAGTTTGTATAAATTATCATTAGAAGATGCCGTGTATACAAAAAATTGTGCATCGACTCATGATATGGATTTAATCTCTGCGATGAAGTTTGGTGAACTGGGGGGATACAAGTTGCCAAAGAAAGTAATGATATTTGGGGTTGAAGCTCAGGATATATCAACATTTAGTGAAGATTTAACTCCAGAATTGCAAAAGGCTGTCCCACACATTGTGGAACAAATATTATTGGAATTAAATGCAAATTGTTTCGAACATATATTAGAAAGCAAAGGGGGTCAGAAATGAAGGTAGGCGTATATTTGTGTGAGTGTGGAACCAACATTACAGAAAAAGTTGATCTTGATCAAGTAAGTGCTACAATATCTGAGCTTGATAATGTCGGATATGTTTCAAAAATAGGGCTTATGTGTTCCTATGATGGCGTTTCCGTATTTGAGGATGATTTACAAAAACAGAAACCGGACCGAGTTGTGGTTGCTGCGTGTTCACCGAGAGACCATGAAGCAACATTTATGAAAGCGATGACAAAGGTCGGGATTAATCAATACTTAATGCAAATGGTTAACTTTCGAGAACAGTTGTCATGGGTAACCGAAGATAAACAAGCGGCTACCGACAAAGCAATTGTTATGTTAAAGGGAGCGATTGCAAGGGTTGTTCAGCAAGAAGCCTTAGAAAAAAAGAGTATTACGATGAATAATGATGTCCTGATTATTGGAGCAGGTCCAGCTGGTTTAAAGGCAGCATTAACATTAGCTGAAGCTGATCGTAAAGTAACAATTATAGAGAAAAGCCCAATGATCGGTGGTTTGCCTGTTAGATATGAGGAGTTATTTCCAAAAATGGAATGCGGTCCGTGTATGCTTGAACCGATTGAACATGAAATTCTTCATGGGGATCATGCCGAAAATATTGAGATTATTACTCAGGCCGAATTGAAAGAAGTAAAGGGGTTTTATGGTAACTTCATTGCTAAAATAATTAAAGCCCCGCGTTATGTTGATACAGAAATTTGTATAGGATGTGCCGAATGTGTTGGCGCTTGTCCAGTGAGTGTGAAAAATCCGATGAATAGTAACATGAATGAAAAAAAGGCAATGGATTTTACCTTTTTTGGTGCATTACCCAATGCAACATATATTGACTATGAAGCGTGTTTACGATCAAAGGGTGAATCCTGTGAGGCATGTAAAACTGCGTGTCCAATAGAAGGCGCAGTTATTTTTGATGATAAAGAAGAAATAATCGAAAAAAATGTAGGTGCAATTCTTTTAGCGATTGGAACTCAACTATATGATGCTACCTTGCTTCCGAATTTAGGTTATGGAGCGTTAAAGGATGTCGTGACAAGCTATGAGTTTGAGCGAATATTGTCCAGTGGAGGCCCAACTGGAGGTCAAATACTGAAATCCAATGGAGACATTCCTAAATCAATCGCCATTATACATTGTGTTGGAAGTTTAGATGAAAATCACAAGTCATATTGTTCAGGAACATGTTGTCAGACAGGGTTTAAATTTGCCCATGAGTTACATCATAAGGTGGGTGAATCAACCATTACTCATTTTTATAAACAACTTGTTTTCCCAGGGAAATCGGACTATCCGTTATATAAAAATGCGATGAATAATAGCCATGCAAAATTTGTTAACTACTTAAGTACGAGTGACATAAATGTTGTTGAAAATAAGAAAGGTGTTAAGACTATCTCTTATAAAGATGTTTCCGGTATATCTGGGGAAATCGAAGCGGACATGATTATTCTTCTTCCTGCAACTATTCCGGGATTGGATAATGAGTCACTTTCTTCTCTTCTAGAAGTTAATTTAGATAAGGAAGGTTTTTTTGAGGAACTACATGGACTTGTCGATTCAGTTCGCAGTAAAGTAAAAGGCATTTTTGTTGCAGGTAGTTGTCAATCACCTACTGACATCAAAGGCGCTGTAAATCAAGGGGTTGCTGCAGCCGGATACATGCTTTCTGGTCTTGTTCCCGGAAGAAAACTAGAGATTGAACCGATTGTTGCTGAAGTCATCGAAGATAAATGCGCCGGTTGTCATGTATGTGTGTTAGTTTGTCCCTACAAAGCGATTCAATTTAATGAAGAAACAAAAAAATCAAGCATTAATGCCGTTCTTTGTCAGGGCTGTGGGACATGTGTTTCTGCCTGTCCAGCCAATGCAATAATAGGACATCACTTTACAAAAGAAGAAATATATGAAGAAATTCGGGGGGTTCTGTCATGATATCAAAGAATAAACAACCTTCAGTGCCAGATAATGATCGTTTGTCGGCGATTGAAAACAGTATAAGTAATCTAGAACAAAAGTTTGAGGCCATCGAAAATGGATACACAAATGTGCTAAATGTAACCAAATCTTTAGCTGAAAAAATTGGTGCATTAAAGGATGTCCTGTCAGATAAAATCAATGCGAACGAAGAGCGTTCATCAACACACGAAGTTAGCCAACCACAAGTTATATTGGCTCCAGTTGAAGTTAAATCGAAGCAATATGAACCAAAAATTGTAGGTTTCCTATGTAACTGGTGTTCCTATGCTGGAGCAGATAAAGCAGGGTCAGCACAAATTCCGTATCCCACGAATGTTCGAATTGTGAAAGTAATGTGCAGTGGAAGAATTGATCCTGAATTTATTTTGAAAGCATTTCAAGAGGGAGCCGATGGCGTGATGATATTGGCCTGTCATCCAGGAGATTGTCATTACAAAGAAGGAAACTATCGTGCAGCGCAAAGGTACCAAATGCTAAAGAAGTTACTAAATCAATATGGGATTGAACAAGATCGATGCTATTTCGATTATGTTTCTGCTGGTGAGGGAGAGAAGTTTGTTCGACTGATTACCGAAACAGTTGCAAAGGTTAAATCATTGGGCCCACTCAAAGTATTGGTTGAATAGTTGATGAAAAAAATCATTTTCAATATCATAAAAATCCTGTTATTTGGATTCGTTTCAGTTGGTGTTTTTTTATTTTTATACCAATCTCAAATAGATCCATATCTTCCCCAATTTATAGATACGGTTCACAAAAATATTAACGAAACGATTACAAAAGAATCTGTTGATATACTAAAACAGGAAGTGGAAACTGTTTATACAAATATTCGTAGTATTACTAATAATCAGGAATTAATAACTGCTATAAAGTCATATAAGCAGGATAGTGATTATTTCTGGGTATTAAATTCTGATTTGTCCTTTGTTTATCATCCTCTTGAAAACTATATTAATCAACTAGGGATAGAAAATTTTAAAGACCGTAATGGATTTAGTTTTTTTCAGGAAATTTTGATGCATGCATTAAGTAAAGGGGAGGGGGTTGTTTTTTATATCTCAGAAACTCCTGCCAAGAGAACTATTAATAAAGTTGTGTATGCTAAATATTATGAAAAAGAAGGATTTGTTATTGGAAAAAGTAGTTCAATCCTTTACATAAATAATAACCCGCTAGCGCTTAGCCAGATACGCTATTTGTTTGTTTTAGTGATTGGTATAATCGTGATTAGTCTCTTCATCGGATTGCTTATCGTTTCATTGTTGATGATACCCATAATCCTTATGACAAAAAAGAAAAGAAACGTGGGTGTGGTAGCTATAAAAAGTGGTGCACCTAAAGAATTTAGATCTGAGAAGAAAGATGAACCAGTATCAATCACTCAAGATCAAAAAAAACCATTTGAGCCAAAAATTGTTGGGTTTCTCTGTAATTGGTGTTCCTATGCCGGTGCAGATAAAGCAGGATCAGCACAGATATCTTATCCGACTAATGTCCGGATTGTGAAGGTAATGTGCAGTGGAAGAATCGATCCTGAATTTATTCTGAAAGCATTTCATGAAGGGGCAGATGGAGTAATGATTTTAGCCTGCCACCCTGGAGATTGCCACTATAAAGAAGGAAATTATCGTGCAGCTCAAAGGTATCAGATGCTTAAGAAATTACTAAGTCAATATGGCATAGAAGAAGACCGATGCTATTTTGATTATGTTTCAGCCGGTGAAGGCGAAAAATTTGTAAGAGTTATTACTGAAACCGTCGATCGAGTGAAGCAACTTGGTCCCTTAATTATTTAATTATCAATCTCTTTGGTGTTTTATAAACTTTTTTGTTGCTTCACTTAATGTTGTGATATATTTTAATAAGCGAAGCACATGTATTTAGAAATCGATCCAGAGAAAAGAGGCATAAAATGGTGAAAAAAGTTAAAGTTATGGAAAACGTATTAAAGGCAAATGATATGTATGCCGACCAAGTAAGACAAACCCTAAAGAAACATAAAATTAAAATGTACAATCTAATTGGTTCTCCAGGAGCAGGAAAAACGTCTGTATTAGAATCCTTGCTTCCTCTGTTAATCAAAGCTGGTAAAAATATCGCAGTTATAGAGGGAGATTGTTCAACCTCTCGAGATGCAGATAGAATTGCAGCATTGGATATTTCTGTTGTTCAAATAAATACTGGTAATGGGTGCCATTTAGATGCCAATTTGATCTATAAGTCACTGGATGAATTTGATCTAGAAAGTATTGATATTATTTTTATTGAGAATGTTGGGAATCTTGTCTGTCCTGCTGCTTTTGATTTAGGTGAAGACTCCAAAATAGCAATTATTAGTACGACAGAAGGAGATGATAAACCATTAAAATACCCTCGGATATTTAATAATAGCGATATGGTGATTTTGACAAAAACGGATTTAATCCCCTATACAAATTTCAATATAACATCATTTAAAAAATTTCTATCGTCAATCAAAACGAACTATAACTTGTATCCAATATCAAATACAAGTAAAGAAAATGTGGAAATATTAGCAAAATTATTTATTTAACAAAAGTAAAATGGCAAAACAATTAATTCCCTTGCTTGAGTGTGGTAAAAATGTGTTTTTTAATACAACTGATAGTGTATATTCAACATCAATATTTCAAATAGTAAGGGAAAAAATAGTATTACCAGATAAGTTATTATTTAGCATCTGGTTTATCGCATTAAGCAATCAGCTTATCCCAAAAACGTCCTATGAAAAGAGTCTTAAACAGAAACAAGAATATAAATGTGTATGGGATAGTGAAAAAATATTAAATTCGAAAATAAAAAAACTTCTGCCTATCACTGGTCAGGAATTTAAACTTAAGTCTAGTTTTCATGTGGATGGAACATGCCTAATATTTTTAGATAAAAAAGGTCATATTCAAGAATCTGGAGTTTTAATGTGTTCAGATCAAAATCAATTATTTGTGGTTTATAAAGATAAAATGTCCTTTGTAAAAATTATGCCAATAGGAACTGAAAGTTCCCATTGGTCATATTCGAAAATAGTCCCTGTGAGTAGTGCAGATATTATGTTTTACTTGGGAAATGAGTAAAATATTACATCATGAAAACATAATGTGTTAGCGAAATATATTTTTAAAAATAATCTGTGTTGTCAACTGATTATACTATATAATAGAATTAATATTAGGGGAGAATCTTGATTTGTTATTTTATCAAGATTAATAAGATAAAGAGGGGTTATGCCATGATAATAGTAAAAATGTTGGAAACGTTAAAGAATAAAAAATTCAGGAATTTATATTTAGTGGTGTTTGTAAGTATCACAATTTTATCGATTCTTTTACTTTCTTCAATAAATAAAACAATTAATGATGTGTCAAAGATAAAAATTACTGCTAATTCAGATCAAGATAGTCAGCAAACAACCGATCTGGACGCGATGATTAAATCTAGAAAAGCAATCTCAATTATTCAGATTGTTTCCTTAATTATTATTGTAATGTTGGGTTTAATGGCAATTATAGGATCGATGTTATATGATCTTGGTAATTTAATGGCAGCTGTTAAAAAAGCATCTACTGGGGATTTATCAGCGAGATATAATAAAAATATTGTAAAATGTTGGGAAGAAAGAGGCTGTAATAAACCAGACTGTGATGCTTTTAACAATTTTAACCATGTCTGCTTTGTTGATGTGGGGAGTTATGCCCCTGAATGCAAACGAGTGATTAAGTGTCCAAGTATTTTGTCCGGGAAATTTAATGATTGTACTGAATGTGTGGTATACAAAAAAATGGTTAATGGTTTTATAGATGAAATAGGCCAATGGTTTAATTTTTTCATAGGTCATTTAAAAGATACAATTAAAAGTGCCCAAAAAGTAGGCGATAATATTTTCAAAAATTCTCAGTCTTTAACAGAATTTTCAGATGAGGTTGATAAAGCAATTCATGAAGTTGCCTTGTCTATGGGAAGCATATCGTCAGGTGTTGAGCAACAAAACAACATGATATGCAATTCAAATGCAAGTGTTGATGACTTAGCTAGAGCCTCAGCAAATAATAATGAATCTGTGGAAAAACAGTCTAGAATGATTGAGAATAATTTTTTATTAATCAATGAAATTGTTGGAGATATAAACGAAATAACCTCTAAAACAATTGAATTAGATGCATCGTCATCAGAGATGGTAGTTGTTTCTGAAAAAGGTGAAAAAACAGTTGAAGAGGTATTGAAGTCAGTTGAATCCATCGATTCATTAGTACAAAATATTGCGGTAAGTGTTGCTGAGTTAGGTAAGCAGTCAGAAGAAATTGGTAATATTATTAATGTTATTAATGATATCGCATCTCAAACGAATCTATTAGCTTTAAATGCTGCAATTGAGGCTGCTAGAGCGGGAGAAGCCGGAAAAGGATTTGCTGTTGTTGCCGATGAGGTAAGAAAGTTAGCAGAACGGTCAGGTGATGCCACAAAAGATATTACATCATTAATTGAAACCATTCAAAATAAAACTGGGGCAACGGTTAAAGCGGTTGGAAATGGAAGTAAAGAAGTATTAACCGTTTTATCAAAGTCAAAGGAAGCAAAGGATGCGCTAGCACAAATTTATGTCGCAGTAGTAAAAAATATGGAACAGATAAAGAGTATTTCAGAGTCGACAGGTGTTGTTAGTGGTCGTTCCAATGAAATTATGAATAATACTATGGAGATTGTATCAGGTATGGATTCTACCATGACAAATTCCTCAGAGATTAATGCATGTAATCTAAAGATATCTGAGAACATGAAGGAAATCGCTGAGATATCAAGCAATACAGCCGCTGTTTCTGAAGAAGTATCAGCATCGGCGGAAGAAGTAGCTGCATCTGCAGGGAGTATTAATAGAGAAACAATTGGTATCCATTCTGAAATATCAGAACTTAATAACACCTTGAGCTATTTTAAAGTATAAGGTCTTGTAGTATTGATTTCAGTGGTTCAGCGAGTAAGTTATTCATCTGTAAAAGTTGATGGTCAGATTGTTGGAGAAATCAACGGGGGCATAAACATCCTTTTGGGTGTTGTTAAACATGACACCAATCAAGATGTTGACTACCTAATAGATAAGATTGTAAATCTTCGAATGTTTTCTGATAGTAATAATAAGATGAATTTATCCATTGTTGATGTTAACGGAAGTGCGCTGGTTATCTCTCAATTTACGCTTGCAGCCAATTTAACCAAAGGAAAACGACCCTCTTTCGATGGAGCAGAGACTGCTCTTCGTGCGAAGGAATTATATAATGAGTTTGTAAATAAATTGTCTCACAAGATACCGGTAAAAACCGGAATATTTTCTGCGGACATGAGTGTCGAAATACATAATAACGGTCCTGTAACATTTATTATCGACTCAAAAAGCATCTAACCTACGATTATTACTATTGGCAGTTAATTTACACTAGATATTTTTATTTTGGTCTGTATAATTTAAATATAAGAAAGTTGTTATAATTTTGAAATGAGTTTTTTCCTATAGACGGGGGAATCATATGAAATTTAGCAGAAATGATACTGGTCACAAAAAAGATAGTATTAATCAATTTCTAGGTAATATTTCTATGTTTAATAAACTTCTCCTATCCCCGTTAATCGTTATTATTATGTTAATTATTGTCGGGTTGATTTCATTTGTTTCTACAAGTAAACAAATATCTGCAGTGGATGAAATATATAAAATCCGTTTTGTGAATTACCAGGAAACAGCAAGTATAGTTACGAAACTAACCTACGCACAATCATCATTATATAAGGTGATAAACTGGGTGAGTGCTGAGTTTGAAAAAGAACAAGTGGACAAATTGAGTGAAAGTATTAAGACCTTACTAAATGAAACGGTGAAGGAAACAACCACAATTATAAATTCTGGAAGATTAAATGCTACGGAAATAGAAATGTTTAACAAAATAATGTTGTATTTACCTAAATATAAGCAAAATGCGATTGATGTCATCGATATGCTTGAAGCGGATACATCAACTGCTTTGCTATTTATGGGTGAGGCCGAGTCGGCCTATGACGACATGACAATTTGGGTTAATAAGCTAATGGAACTTGAAAAAACACTATCGACTACCAAGTATAAACAAGTGTCTGATGGGTTCAAAAAATTTATCATTATTTTTATCATTATTTTAATTCTCGCAATTGTTGTATCCATTATAGTTACGATTATGATAGCCGGTAGTATTACTCAGCCAATTAAAAAATTAACAAAATTTGTCTTGTCGGTAGTTGATTCTTCATCATTTTCTAATCGTATCGATATAAAAAGTATGGATGAGATTGGGTATATTTCAAAGGCATTCAACAATCTCATGGATAGTCTTGAATTTGCAATAAATAATATTAGTAAGTCAATGGAAGAAATGGCATCAGGTGTTTTCCATGTAAAAGATTACTCAGGCATGAATGGCGACTTGAATCGTATTATGGAACACATTAATGCAACGGTTAAAACAATCAGTTCAACAATCAATACTACAGCAATTGTCATGGAAAATATGGCAATTGGACGATTTGATCAAAGAATTACTGAACCTATGATGGGGGAATTTGATAACCTGAAACTACTAATAAATAATTCAATGGACTCAATTGAATTAATAATTGAAGAGATTAACCGAGTAATGCAAGCGGTTGCAAGTAAGGATCTAACACAAAGAGTCCAAGTGGATGCAAATGGCGAATTGGAAGCATTAAAAGGAAATATTAATTCTTCCATCGAATCAATGGTTGAGACAATAAGTGTGATTATAACTAATACGGATACGATTGCTTCTTCAGCAGAGCAAACAAGTAATGCTGTCGATCAGGTGGCGGAGGGATCAACAAATCAGGTTAAATCCATCTCTGATATTGCTCAAGCGGTTACTAAAACAAGCGAGTCGTCGGTAAGTGTTGCTGATGAAACAGAAAAAGCAACTTTAAATGCAAGAAAATCAGTGGAGATAATTAAGGCAGGTCAGCAAAAAATGAGGGACATGGTTCAAATTATCCAACAAGTATCAGTGAGTAGTGAGCGAATCAATAAAATCACTGAAGTTATCGGCAGTATTTCTAGTCAAACTAACTTGTTATCACTAAATGCGGCAATTGAAGCTGCAAGAGCTGGAGAACATGGAAAAGGCTTTGCAGTAGTCGCAGAAGAAGTAAGAAAATTAGCAGAAAATTCAGCCAATTCAGTGGATGAAATTTCAAAATTAATTGATGAAACGGTAAAAGGAGTTAACAAAGCGGTAAATGCATCAGAAGAAGTTAATAAGGACATGACCGTCATATCAGATGCATCTGCCCAAACAGAAGAAAAATTAACATTGATTGCAAAGTCCATGGATGAACAGAATATAATAATGAATGATATCGCAATTAATGTAAGTAATTTAAATATAATAGCTGAAAATAATGCGTCGGCTTCTGAAGAAATCACTGCAATAACGGCCGATTTATCAAGTATGATTAAAGAAACAAGGCATCAAGCCAGCAGTTTCAAAATATAATTAAAAAAATACTGGTTCATTTAAAAATTTACACCTTTAGAAATAACAGGTAGAATTTGTCTATGTTAGACAAAATTCCAATTATCATTGGACCAACAGCAGTTGGAAAAACAAAGTATGCCATAGATTATGCGATCAAAAGTGGGGCAGAAATTATATCGGCTGACTCAATGCAAGTATATCGATTTATGAATATCGGTACTGCTAAACCGTCGATTGATCAACTGAAAGCGGTCAATCATCTTTTAATAGACATTGTAGACCCAGATGAGTCGTGGAATTTAAATTTATTCTTAAAAAAAACAAAAGCCCTGTTATCATTAAACAAGAACTTTATTATAGTGGGTGGAACAGGTTTGTATATTAGATCGCTTATCTATAATTTTATCACTCCGGAAATAAAATCGGATGAAAAAATCCGAGATAGATATAATCAACTTGCAAATAGTGGCAGCGCAACATTTCTTCACGATCTATTATTAGAAAGAGATCCGGAGTCAGCTGATAAAATCAATAAAAACGATCGTTTTAGGCTCATTAGAGCTTTAGAGGTTTGTGATCTAACAGGAAAGAAGGCGTCTCAAGTAAAGTCGCAAGATGAGGCATATGCAAAAAACTTTAAACTAATATGTTTATACAAAGATCGCGAAAAGTTATATTCCGACATAAATATGCGAGTGGATCATATGATTCTAAGTGGCTTATTCGAAGAGGTTTCTGAGTTGTTAGCTAGAGGATACTCCCCTGAGTTAACTTCTATGCAGGCATTAGGTTACAAAGAGACAGTCCAGTTCCTAAACAATAAACTTACTAAAGAGGAATGTATTGAGTTAATCAAGAAAAAAACACGTAATTTTGCAAAGCGACAACTCACATGGTATCGAAGTTTTCCAGATGTTGAATGGGTGGCTGTATAATTATGGAACATCTATTAACAAATAGGTGAAATTAACCTAGAATGAACTCAGTTAATTTGATTACTGAGGAGGGTAGATATGTTAAAAAAAGTAACGATTAGTCTCTGTTTAGTGGTGGTAATTATAATGTCACTCATCGCTTGTATTGAAATCCAGAAACCAACAGTTAAATATGAACGGGTTGAAGTAACGGATATGAATTTCGAAAAATTAAAGATTAATTTTATTTATAGTATTGCAAATCCCAATCCGATTGGAATAGAAAATGCGTTTTATAATTATAAGCTTGAAATAAATAATCAGGACTTTGTTGAGTCTTTGGATACACAATTTTCATTATCTGCAGGAAACACATCAACTATCATGCTTCCAATTGAAATAAAGTATGAAAATGTATTTGCTACGGGAACATCATTTATCAATAGTCTAGCAAATGGTACGGCTTCAGTACCTTATAAAATTTCGGGCCAATTTAAATTAAATTTTATAGCATTCCCATTTACAATCCCTTTTACTGCCGAAGGTAGTATCCCCTTACCAAAACTACCGGGAATAAGCCTAGATTCAGTCAAAATGGGAAGTATTGGGATGACGGATGTCCAGCTTAATATCAACATGAAAGTATCTAATGAAAATGAATTCCCCATTCCGATTAATGAGTTAATATATAAGTTCAAAATTGGAAATATGATAGTAGCATCTGGAACGACTGCAAGCAAAGAAGAGATATCGGGAAAAGGTCAAAAGTCAATTTTTATGGCTCTTCATATAAACCCAATGTCGCTAGGGCAAAGTATTATTTCAGGAATTCAAAGTGGTTTATTTGATTACAATATGGTTGGTGGAATGAATACCGGAGAACTTCAGGTACCCTTTGATTTGTCCGGGAAATCAGTAAAATAGGTCGTATAAATGATCAAGATAGCAAAAGCAATCATATGTTTTTATTTATCGGCAGTAGTATTCGCTGTGTACACATTTCCAGGGGTATACTCAGAAAATGACTATTTTTTATTTTTGCCTAAACATTCGATGCATAAATTAATTGTGGTGTTGCATGGATCAGGTGAACGTGGGGGGAATTACATCGATGCATGGAAGAAAGAGGCAGAGGAGGGTGGGTATCTAGTATTAGCTCCAAATTCGATTAATAAAGCTGGTTGGTCGGGTGAAGATGCCTTGAAAGTATTAAATTTAGTTAAGAAGATTCAACGGGATTACGAAATAAAAGATACCCTTCTGAACGGATCATCGTCCGGTGGCCATTTTGCACTGTATTTGGGGGTTAATAATTATCAAATGTTTAATGGTGTCGCGACTTTTATGGGGTTGATTTCGAATGATATGGATAAAAGTATTCGGTATATGAAAGATATAAACAAACAAATCCCAATATTATTGGTTCATGGTTTATTAGATGATAAAATTCCAATTCAATATGCTCGATGGAATTATCGAAATATTCAGGCAAAAGGGTATCCTGTCACTTACTGGGAGGAGCCAGATATGAAACATGAACATTACATGAAAGTAAATAAAGATATTCTAAATTGGTTCGAATCTATTTTATGAAATAGGCACAATTCGTTTTGATAACACCTGATAAACACGGATAGGCCCTTTCCATAACGACCATATCAGAAGAACAGGATACAATGTCATATTGACAATGATGTGAGTGATAATGGATATTGTTACTGTTGGTTGTTTGATACCATTTATATTAACATCTTCTAAGTTGTTGTTATAATCAGAAAGACTTTGATGTTTTTTTAAATAATAATTAATAAAGTATTCTTTTTTCCAATCGGGATATTTTGAAGATTCAATCTCTTCCTTTTTAGAAGAATAGAGCGTATCTTCAATCATTCCCAGCGTAACCCCGATTAATCCGTTAATAATACCGATTGGAATAGATATGATAACGAATAAAGATTTTAATAGAATTGTATATAATTTAGTCATAATTCCCCCCCCATTTATAGATAGAGTATTCCCTAAAAATGAATCTTTAAACATTTAATACAAAACGTCACATATAGAAATAACACTGTTGCTGAGATATAATAAAATTATATGAAAATATTAATAATTGATGATGCTGCATTTGCAATTCATAGAATCCAACAAATTCTCGAAGATAGAGGATATAATGTTATTACCGCAAATAGTGGACCGGAAGCGATTGATCTTTTTAAAAAAGATAAACCGGATATTACTTTTTGTGATGTTGAAATGCCAGGAATGAGTGGCCTTCAGGTTTTAGCAGAAATACAAAGGCTAGATCCGTCTCATAAAGTTGTTATGTTAACAAGTAATACAAGAAAAGAAACGATTATGGAAGCTAAAAGCAAAGGCGCAAGTGGATATATTGCAAAACCTTTCGAACCATCCCAATTGATAGATAAAATCCACCAATTTGAATAATATTTATATTTAAAAAAAAGGCCCTCATGCGAGGGCCTTTTTTTTATTCATTTAAATGAATCCTACATTTCTGCAAGTTTTTGTAAATATGCCATACGTTTCTTTCGATCTGCTTCTGCTTCTGCATATAGTTCTTCTGCATGTTCAGGATTAAGCGTCTTAAGTGATCGA
>MFRH01000042.1:31920-35638 GCA_001783275.1 Candidatus Margulisbacteria bacterium GWF2_35_9 | reverse complement strand
ATGGCCAATAACCAGAATCAACTGCTTTCTTTGCTTGTGCCATTGAGTATCTCATGTCGATTCCATGCGCGATACATGGTGAGTAAGCAATGATTAAAGATGGTCCTGGAAATGCTTCTGCTTCCATCATGGCTTTTAATACCTGTTGTTTATTAGCGCCCATATTTACAGATGCAACATATATGTACCCGTAGCTCATTGCAATAAGACCTAAATCTTTTTTCGCAACCTTTTTACCGCTGGCAGCAAATTTTGCAACAGCTCC
This sequence comes from Candidatus Margulisbacteria bacterium GWF2_35_9, assembly GCA_001783275.1. Classification (GTDB taxonomy): domain Bacteria; phylum Margulisbacteria; class Riflemargulisbacteria; order GWF2-35-9; family GWF2-35-9; genus GWF2-35-9. The sequence continues at coordinate 35,373 of MFRH01000042.1, read as the reverse complement.
TATTGGGGTTGATTTTGATGATTGTCCACCAGTGTTTGAATAAACTTCTGTGTCCAGAACCATGACATTGACATTCTCGCCCGATGCTAAAACATGGTCAAGTCCGCCATAACCAATATCATAAGCCCAACCATCTCCACCAAATATCCAGACAGATTTGTCTACCAGATAGTCTCTGTTTTCACGAGCGACTTCAAGATCTTTTTTTATCTGACCGGAAGCAGAGTTGAAATCCTTTTCCATAACTTCTATCAATTGGTCGGATGCTTCTTCTGCATCGCTTCCTACATTCGCTTTTAACTCGATCATTTTATTCGCTGCCTTTTTCATATCAGCAGAACAATCGGATGCTAGAATGTTTTCGAGTGATTGATAAAGAGTATCGCGTGTTTGATTAATAGATAAACGCATGCCTAAACCAAATTCGGCATTATCTTCAAAAAGAGAATTTGCCCAAGCGGGTCCTTCTCCTTTTTCGTTTTTACAATAGGGAACTACTGGTGCAGTTCCACCATAAATAGATGAACATCCTGTGGCATTTGCAACGATCATTCTGTTCCCAAATAATTGAGTAACAAGTTTAACATAGGGTGTTTCTCCGCATCCCGCACAAGCTCCTGAAAATTCAAATAGAGGCTGTTTAAATTGAGACCATTTAAGACTACCTTCTTTAGCTCCTTCGATAATCTCTTCTGGTAGCGCATCAAAAAACTCATAGTTTTTAATCTCACCTTGAGTGATTGCTGTTTCGATTGGCTCCATCACGAGTGCTTTTTCTTTTGCAGGGCATGTTTCAACACAGCTGCCACAACCAGTACAATCATCAACGTATACCTGAACCTTGTATTCAAGATTGTGTTCGTTTTTACAATTTGATTTTAACGTTATAAACGTTTCAGGTTTGTTTGTAAGTTTGGATGGATCGATCTGTTTTGTTCTGATTACAGCATGAGGACAAACAAAAGAGCATTGGTTACACTGTATGCAATTTTCTTTTATCCATTTTGGAACTTCAGGGGCTATTCGACGTTTTTCATATTTGGTTGTTCCTGTTGGGAAAACTCCGTCAATCGGCATCTTTGAAACAGGCAGATCATCTCCTTTTAAAAGAGATATTGGCTTAATGACATTTTTTACAAATTCATTGTCATAGTTCATATAATCTTCAACCTGTTTTTCAGCGGATGGTGTTGCCGGAACTTTCACTTCTTCAAGGGCTGCAACTGTCTTATCAACGGCCAAGAAGTTCATGTCAACGATTTCATTCCCTTTATTACCGTAAGTTTTAGAAATATATTTTTTTATCAGGTCAATGGCTTTATCTTTTTCGATAATGTTTGAAATAATAAAAAAAGCCGCCTGCATAACCATATTAATGCGTTTGCCTAACCCAACTTCAGTTGAAATTTCTAAGGCATTAATATTATAAAATTTAATCTTTCTATCAATAATAATCTTTTGCATATCAGTAGGTAGATGATTAAACGCATCTTCTCGACTGAAATTTGAGTTTAATAAGAACGAACCACCATGTTGAATATTGCCAATCATATCGTATTTACCTAAATATGATTGATTGTGACATGCAACAAAGTCCGGACTAGTAATTAAATAAGTTGACATGATTGGTTTCGGTCCGAAACGCAAATGAGATATCGTGATTCCACCTGATTTCTTTGAGTCATATACAAAGTGGCCTTGTGCATATAAATCAGTGTTGTCGCCGATTATTTTGATAGAATTTTTATTCGCACCAACAGTTCCATCGGATCCAAGGCCCCAGAACATGCATTGGTGAGTACCCTTTGGAACGCAATTGATGGTCGTATTTTCTATGTCTAATGATAAATGGGAAACATCATCATTAATCCCGACAGTAAATTCAGATTTTGAATCGGATGCGTCTAAATTCTTAAAAACGGCTTTAATCATTTGTGGGTTAAATTCTTTTGATGATAATCCGTAACGTCCACCGCAAATGGTCGGCATTGAAGAAAATTTCGCTTTGCCATCTTTTGAACTGAGTGCTGATATTACATCTAAAAATAATGGTTCACCTGATCCACCCGGTTCTTTTGTTCGATCCAGAACTGCAATCTTTTTAACAGATGCTGGAATAGCATTGATGATTCCTTCAATCGAGAATGGACGATATAGACGTACTTTTACTAAGCCAATTTTTTCTTCACTAGTTGTACAACTATGGCTAACATATTCTTCGATTGCTTCGCATCCGGAACCCATCGCAATAATTATTTTATCTGCATTTGGATCACCAACATAATCAAATAGGTGATATTGTCTGCCGGTTACTTTTGCAACTTGATCCATTGTGTCTTGAACAATTTTTGGCGTCTGGGTATAAAAATTATTGACTGTTTCTCTTCCTTGAAAATAAATATCCGGATTTTGTGCAGTTCCTCTAAGCGTGGGGCGTTTTGTACTCATTGCCCGTTCTTTAAACGCAAGAATCGCTTTTTTATCGATCAAAGATTCCATCGCTTCGTAACTGATGTTTTCGATTTTTTGAACTTCATGTGATGTCCTGAATCCGTCGAAGAAGTGAATAAATGGAATACTTGCTTTTAATGTTGCCAAGTGCGCAACTAGGGCCATATCCATAGATTCCTGTACGGAGTTGGATGCTAATAATGCAAATCCGGTTTGTCTGACTGACATAACATCGGAATGGTCACCAAATATTGATAGTGCCTGACATGCAAGACTTCTTGCTGACACATGGAAAACAGTAGGAATTAACTCTCCAGCTATTTTATACATGTTTGGGATCATCAGTAACAATCCTTGTGATGCTGTAAATGTTGTGGTTAAGGATCCGGCTGTTAGTGCTCCATGAACAGCGCCTGCAGCTCCTCCTTCAGATTGCATTTCAACTATCTTTAATATTTGATTAAATAAATTCTTCTTCTTTTTGCTTGCCCACTCATCGCAATTTTCACCCATATTTGAAGATGGAGTGATTGGATAGATAGCGGCCACCTCGCTTAGAGCATATGCGACATACGATGCTGCATAATTTCCGTCAACTGTTACAAATTTATTTTCTGACATAAAAACACCTCTTTCTTTAGAATTTTTTGCTTTTGAATAAAGTTATCGGGTTATTGAATTGTTTGATGATGGATTTAGTAGTAATTAGTAGAAACTTTATCATTTTTGACCCAAAACAGTTTAGCTCAATATACTGTTTTTGTCACCATGAATTATGAAAAAAATTGAGATATTTTACACTTATTGAAGATTAAATATGGGATGGTTTAGTAAAAGAAGATCGTCTTTAGAACTAATGAAATCTTGTAATATGTCTTGGAGTGAGCCAAGAGATAATTTTACATTTGCTTCTTCTCTCCCATATTTTATTTTGTTAACAAATTGAGTTAATTCATTGAGTAGTATTTCTAGGCTACTTTTGTCTAAAGATTTAAGTAAAGT
>MFRH01000042.1:12483-31913 GCA_001783275.1 Candidatus Margulisbacteria bacterium GWF2_35_9 | reverse complement strand
CGATGTGTGTCAGAAGAGGATAAAATGAATCTGGATAAACTATAGTTGCTATATGCTTTAAACGCATCAGAATTGTAGTCGGGGATGAGTGGCGAAAAGAGAGTACATGCTATATAAAGAAGTTTGCCCTGAACATCCAGTGGGAGTTGAGCAATAAGTTCTTGGACCTCTAAATGATATTTCGGTGAGCTAAACAAACAAGCAGAAAGGAAGATGTATCCAATATCTCCATATTGTTCAATGATATGAAAAGTTCGTGTTGCAGAGTTAATAAAGTAATCACGTCCCATTCCCTCTGTCTTGTGTTGGATATTTCGAAGAAATTTTTGGGCAGATATAATGGCATGTCCGTAGTCATTAGTTTTCTTGATTTCTTGTTCTAGAGATTTAAGCCGATCACTAATTTCATGTATCCACTCATTTGATGCTTGAAATCCTGTTTCCACTCTGGATTGGAATATATGAGTCGTTTCTGGCTCGTCATGTTTATTATTAACAATGCTTCCTTCAATATCTTGGGGACTGCTAAAAAAACGTTCAATATCACAGGCAAAAGTTAAAATGTTTTTTATAAAACTTAGAGTCTCTGGTCTTGAATAATAGGAAGTATCTTCGTTCACTTTTTCAAGTTTTGTGCCACCAGTGGTATCGTATACAACTTTGTGTGTTTTTGAGCCATTGATCTTTAGTTTAAGTTCCTTTGTAAGTTTATTATACTCATATATATATCCTTTCCCGGAACATAAGCTGCTTGTGATTGAGTCGCATTGGCCTTCAACTAGTTCAAACAGTACAATGTTTTTGTCTTTTGTATCGGGGTTAACGGTATGAATTATAAATGAATGATTTGCAATGACGGTAGGAATTATTTGTTGTGCAGCAGCAATTTTCTGAGGTTCTATTCCGAGCTTAGTGTTTTCCATAAGAGCTTCTTTGCCCCATATAGAGGCTCTGGAATTAATTAATGCTTCTCTCAGTTCAGAAAAACTGATGTTTGTATATGTATCGTAAAGGCTGGCTCCCACTCCGGGATAATCTGGAAGATCCTCTGCATTAGTGCTTGTTCTAACATGAAATCTCTGTGTGTCAGAGAATTTTCCTCTAATTTGTTTTTCTAAAATTCCCCATGTGAAACTGTCATCAATTTTATTTAGAATCAATGTTCGGGCTTGTTGTGAAGACTCTTCAACATTATCTGCGTTTAGGTTAGATCCAATTTTATCTAATTCTGCTCCAATTAATGGATACTCTTTGCGATTAATATGATGTTCAAAATCATAAGGGACAACCATGCCGGTATTGATCTTGATAAACTGAGGAATGACAACTTTACTTAGGCAAATTCTTGCCAAACCGGACACCTTATAACCTACGGAGCTTGTATCCATGTCATGAATAGACGACAGAACTTTTAGCCCATGTTTATTTTCTATTCTTGCAAGTTGAGGTTTTTTTATTTTAGGTAAATATTCTGTATAATTTTTAATTTCATGTTCTGATGCAATTCTCAGGACAACTCCACCTTGATTAGCTTTAAAGTAAACCCATTGACCGTCTAAATCTTTTAGAGTGGTAATATCATCAGCAATAGCTGTAGGAATACCCCAAAACCTTGCTTTAACAGCCGCATGGCTACTAATCCCGATTTCTTGTGCTCGAATAATGCCAACAGGATTATTCTTTGAGGGTATGTGAGGAGGGTAGTCATCGATAACGACGATTTCATGTTCGCCGATATCTTTTATTAAGTGTTTATCACTTTTACCTATAAATCGAATGATTCCAACACTTTCACCATGTACTTCAGGATTGAGGTCTCCTATTTTTTTATAATTATTTATTGAAATTGAAATTATTTTTTGCTTCATATTTCCCCCCGAAAGATATGTCTATTAAATATATCGAATGAAATAAAAAAAAATTGCAAAAATCATTCATTTATTATCGAGTTTTCGCTATAATAAAAACATCAAAAAAATATCTGGGGGTATTTATGCAAGAACTTATAAGAATAAGAGTCGAGGAACTCCAAAAGTTACGAGATGATTTAGTCGCAAAACAAAAACTTGATTTGGATAAAATTGATGTCAGGATTGACGAGTTAAACGACATGGCTGGTAACTTTACATCATCTGTTTCCCCCATTGCTAGAGAAAAAAAAGAACCAACACCTCTTGCACCAATACAGACCCCCATTGTCAATGAAATAAAGAGTATTGAAGAAGTCCCAGAAGAAATAACCGAGATACTTCCAGTTAACATCGATAAAAAAAATGAACCGCAAGTACCTGCCAAACCAATATTAAAGGAACCGCTTGCTGAAAAAGCATCAGTAGCAGCCATTCCAGAACCAAAAATAGATAAAGAAGCACCCGTGATGCCACAAGGATTAGATGACCTAATCGATAATATTGCTGCTAAAACAGAAATGGAAGACTTGTTAGGCCCCATGGAGGATATTTCAATGCCGCCTGGGTTTGATGATTTAGTGGCTGGAGCTAATGTGAAAGATGATTTAATTATGCCAGACGATGGTGCGAAAGAGATGTCAAATGATGATATTGAAGCACTATTGAATGCTCAATTATCTTAAACCTGTCATTTTCCTTGGTTGAAGTTTCTTCAACGATTATATAGAATAATTCTTAGGTGATCCTAATATGACCATGATATATGTGCTAATCGCTTCAAGCATCAGTTTTAGTCTTGCGTGGATAATTCATTCTTATATAAATACACATAAATTTACCCGAGAAAGAACCGAGAAGATCATTTCTGAAAGCAAGAGAGAGAGTGCTTATCTTCAGCTCGACGAAGCAAAAGACGAATTAAGGATGAATCGAGAGACAATAGTTAAATTAAATGCCTCTCTTTCAGAAAAAGAAACTCAAAACCTGAATTTATTGGAGAAACTAGAAACACAGAAACAGGATTTGGATAAACTTCAAAGTAAATTCAGCATGGAATTTGAAAATCTTGCAAATCGAATATTCGATGAGAAGAGTAGCAAGTTTACAATGCAGAATAAGGATAATATGGAGACAATTTTAAAGCCTTTTGGTGATAAAATTGCTGATTTCAAAAAAAAGGTGGAAGAAGTTCATACTATAGACTTGCAGGCTAGAAGCGAGTTGCAGGGTGGCTTAAATAAACTCTTTGAATTGAACCAACAGATGACGAAAGATGCCCATAATTTAACCCTTGCGTTAAAAGGAGAATCAAAAACTCAAGGGGTGTGGGGTGAACTAATTCTTAAAAGAATCTTAGAAATATCAGGCCTTCAAGAAGGTCGAGAGTTTAGAACTCAGGTATCATTCACAAATGAAGAGGGTAAACAACAGCAACCAGATGTCATTTTGAATCTTCCAGATAATAAAAATATGATTATCGATTCAAAAGTCTCGTTAACCGCTTACGAAAAATATTATAGTGAAGAAGACGAAGAGAAACGGAAGCGCTTGTTAAAAGACCATGTAAATTCAGTCAGAACCCATATGAAATTATTAAGTCAAAAAAATTATCAGCATATACATCAAATGAATAGTCCAGATTTTGTATTGATGTTTCTTCCGATCGATCCTGCATTTGGCTTGGCACTTCAAAATGATCCAAACCTATACAGCGATGCCTTTGAGATGAATATTATAATTGTTAGTCCATTATCTTTGTTAGCGACATTAAAAACTATTTCCAGTATATGGCGGACAGAATATCAGAACAGAAATGCAATGGAAATTGCAAGGCAGGGCGGTGATTTGTATGATAAATTTGTTGGTTTTATAGAGGATTTAAAACGATTAGGTAGCCAAATTCAAACGTCTCAGAATACATATGAAGACGCTCTGAAAAAATTGTCCACTGGTAAAGGTAATTTAGTTCATCGAGCAGAGAAAATTAAAAAATTAGGAGCAAAAACCAATAAATGCTTACCAATGGAAATGCTCGATATATAAACTATCCTTTATTATCATTGGCATCATTAAATCCGCCACCGGTTGTTGCGGCTACGGTATCGCCCGCACCCTCATCCTCAATATAGTTCTCTTTCATTTTTAAAACCCCTGAACCACTGGAAGCGCCAGCTAATATATCAATAGTTATGTCTGGCTGTTTTTCTACAACTTCAGCGTTTTGTTCTCTTCCTCGGCTATCACCGCGTTCTTGTCCGTCGTTATTTTTATTTACAGAATTTTCACTATCAATGTTGTTGCTATCATTATCAGCAGAATCAATATCATCTTCATCATTCTCATCCTCATCGATATCAGTATCCTCATCGATATCAGTATCAACTTCAATATCCTCAGCGGATGCTTCAGCACCGGCAGTGGCTGCTGCCATGATTGAATCCATAGAAATTTCACTAACAAACGCTTGTTTAATGCTGGATAGATCAGCTTGAACGGTCATTTCATCATTAAGTTGATTGAGATCGACAGACTCAGCTCCTGAATAGTCCTGCATAGTTTCAGGTGTATCCAAACCACCATTATAAGAAGCCATAGATGTTGCAATGGATCCTGATGAATACTCATTTAGATTAATGCTTGGGTCGGACCCTTTTGAGTAATCTATTGTTCCTCCTGTTATTGGAGAATTGCCTATTGTTGTTGACATCATGACCTCCTTAATATTTGTTTATATTTTTAATTATACTCATTATGAGGAATATGACGAGTATTCATTGTATAATGCACCTTGTTCTAATCCCATCATAGATTCAAGGTCGTTTAACCTACCGTAGTCCCCAAAATATTTTATTATATCTTCATCAGTTAAAGTCTCATCAGAAGACAAAAATTCCAGAACATCATTCGATGAGAAGTTATCGGCACCTTTCCAAAGATTAATGTTCCCATCAATGATATCATCTTTCATCGATAAAGCTGTCGAGTACCTGAGATTCACTGTATTAGAGTTTGTCGAATTATCTTTCATTGATTCAGGAACCGTATCAACCCCATTATTTTTCAATAAATCGTTTACGATATTTTTAAGCCATTGTTCTGCCATAAGTCCATTGCCGTCATTATTAATGGTATAACAGCTTTCATGCGAGTAATCTCCAGATGCGGAGGTAATATTGGGGTCTGATGAAGCAATGGCAACATTAACTCCCGAATATTGAAAATTGTTATCTTCAAGAGAGACTGGTTTATCACCAAAGTTGATATTGATATTAACGTTTGAACCTTCAGATTGAAGTTGACTGATATAAGACCCAAGAGTTGTCTTAGAACTGTTGCCTGTATCTATATTAATGTTCAGAAGTTCTTTTTGAGATAAGATCCCATCGGTATTGATGTCGTAGGAATCCTGATACGATATATTTAAACTGGCACTCATTTAGACATCCCCCAATATGATGAAAGCTTCATTATATATACTAACGTTTATTTTTGAATAAATATTGCATTGAAAAATTATAATGCAATTGTCCCAGGAAAAGTGAATCAGAGAAATTTTGCTTACGATAATTAGAGAGAACTATCGTATTGATGAAGATATTGTTAAATAGGATGTATAAATTTAAGGAACATAAAGCGTAATGAAGTATAAAGTAATCTCAGTAAACGAAGTTTTTCTTGAAACAATTTTTAGAAATATGACGGATGCGATTAGCGTATGTCCTATTACAAAGGATGGCATGCCTGGTAAATTTATATTTTTAAACCCTGCAGGAGAAACAATAACAGGGTATACGAATAAAGAACTACTGTCACTTTCCCCGTCGGATATTATCTCCCCAGAGCTTATTGGAAGACTTCCAGCTAGAATGATGGAAATTAGAAATAAAAAACAGATTTGTTTTGATTCAATCATTATTGATAGTAAAAAAAATCCGGTTCAAGTCCATATTAGCGCAAGTTTATTTGAAAATGGTGGTCAATCCTATGTTATTTTTTCATTGAGAGACATTTCCGAACTAAGAAAAACACAAGAGGCACTTAAGGCAAGCAGAACCAACTTCGAGGCACTGTTTAATCATATTCCAGACGGAGTGTATCTTCTAGATGTGGATGGCAATTTCCAGTCGGTTAATCATGTTGCATATAATTGTCTAGGTTATATGCAGGAAGAAATGCTTAAGATGAACGTTGCAGATATTAATCACCAGTTAGCACCGGATACGATTCAAAATATCTTTGATCGTCTTAAAACACAAGATCACTATACGATTAATTCGATACATACAAGAAGAGATGGGACGACATTTCCGGTTGAGATTACGGTTACGCAGATTAATCAAAATGGTAAGCCAAACTTGCTTGCAGTTGTAAGAGATATCACAGAGCGTAAAGAGGCTGAGGCTAAAATACTAGCAACCAAAGCCGAACTAAGTGTGTTAATTGAAAATATGCATTATGGCTTTGCGCATCATCGAATGATTTTTGATAACGATGGAAATGCGATAGACTATGAATTCCGTTTAACCAATCCGGCATTCCATAAAATAACAGGCATTTCAAATATTCTAATTGGGTCAACTGTTCGTGAGGTTTTTCCTGCTGGAGAAAATGAAAACAACAAATGGATAAAGATATATTCGCAGGTGGTTAAAACCGGAGTCCCAATCAATATTGAAGAATATGATGCCCAGACAGGTAGATGGTATTCGATAACAGCCTATCGTCCAAAAAATGATCATTTTGCCTGTATCTTTGATGATATTACCGAACGTAAAGCATCAGAAAGAATGAGAATTCAAGCTGAAAAAGATGCCACTGTATCGCATCTAACAGGTGGTGTCGCTCATGATTTTAATAATATCTTATCCATCGTTATCGGATATCTGGAAATGTCATTAGATGATATTCAGGCGGATACTTCAACTCATTCTAATTTACAGGATGCATTAAATGCGAGTAGAAATGCAACCGAACTAATTCGACATTTAATGGAGTTTAGCACTGAGAGAAAAGAAATGATCGGTGTCGATGTTAACCTCGCAATCAAAGGTCTTAAAGATATGCTTAAAACACCTCTCAAAAGTATCGATTCAGTAACTTGGCCAGAACAAAAAACATTGCCACAAATTAAGAGTGAAAAATCTAAATTTATGCAGTTAGTTATGAATCTTATTATTAACGCAATTCATGCAATGGAATTCACTGAACGTAAGGAGCTTCGTATCGATACCAACTTAGTTAATGTTAAAGACGTTGACTATATCGTAATAACGGTATCCGATACAGGTAAAGGAATTCCCGAAGAAGTAAAGAATACAATGTTTAAACCCTATATTACTACAAAACCTGAAGGGAAAGGTACGGGGCTCGGTTTGTTTGTTGTTGATACCACAGTAAAAGAACACGGTGGATTTATCGAATGTGATAGTGAAGTTGGTATCGGGACAACGTTTAAAATATATTTGCCAGCATCAACGGAGACGGTAGAGTGAGATATAAAATAATATCAGTCAATGAATCATCTCAACGAAGCAGTGTTCAAAATGGCATTTCGGAGTTGAGACAACTAAATGCAAAATTCACTGTCAATGGTGTTTACGCCGGACTCAGTGGGTTTTTATTGACGACGGCCGCTGAATTGGTGACTCATTATCCAGATGTATTGGCTGCATTGACGACTTCTACTGTGATCTTTCCAAGTTCCATTATCGGTTTATTCTCGTATTTGATTGGTAGGAGATTGGGAATCCATCATGTTGAACGTGAAAAACTAATAGAGCAAGTGACTGCAACTGAAGCCAATTTACAAGCAATTTTTGCTACGATGGAAGATAGTATTCATATGACATCACCTGGATTCAAAGTGTTAATGATGAATCCAAAGATGATTCAACGACTTGGAGACAATGTTATCGGGACGGATTGTTTTAACAGTATTTATCAAAAAGAAAAACCCTGTGAATGGTGCCAGATGGATCTTATTCAACAGGGAAAAAAAGTGGTATATGAAATTGTGAGTAGACTAGATGGCCGAAACTTCAGGTCGAGCAATGTTCCAATATATAACCCAGATGGGACAATTTCAAAAATGACGATTTTAACTGACATCACAGAGTTTAAAAAATTGCAAAAGGAACTAACTCAGTCTATATCTGAATTAGAGCAACGTGAGAAGGATTTGACTATAAGTGAAAAAAAATTCAAAGAAGTAGTGGATAACATAGCAGATATTGCCAATATTTTTAAAGGCGACATCAATGGTACTGTTGTTTATTATAATGCAGATAAAATTTTTGAAACAACGGGGTACACCAAAGAACAATTTGCATCCGGAGATATTAATTGGAATAAACTTGTGCTAGAGGAGGATCGTACAACCTATGAGCAGGCGTTTAAGGACGGGCTTAAAAAGCAAAACTCCACTTATGAAAGGATATATCGTATCCGACATAAAGAAGGGGCAGTTGTTTGGATTTATGAAAAATCAAAAATCCATAAACTAGGAGATAGTTCAAAGAGAGAGAATACAACGGTTGAAGGAATCTTTTTTGATATGACGTCACAAAAAGAATACGATCGTATTCTAACAGAGAAACAGATTCTGGATCGTCAGATACGCTGGCTTAATACAATTTCGGCCGGAATATCGCACGATTTTAATAATTTATTAGCGGTTATTATTGGTAGTGCGGACATGTTAGAAGATGAACTAACAGGTAATGAAGATTTGCAAGAACTTGCAAGTGTTATAAAAACAACCTCTAACAAAGCAGCCGAGTTAGTAAAACGATTTCTGCGTTTAAGCAAACCTCTTTATGTGCATAAGGGTGAACCTTTAGACGTGAATAACCAGATACAAACATCCATCAAATCATTTATGTCAAATAATATCACCATTGAAATAAGTCTTGGCTCTGAAATTAATAAAGTATTGTCTAGTCCTGTTTTGTTACAAACGATCATCACTAATCTAATTGAAAATTCAGTGGAATCGATCGAACGCAAAAAAAGTGAAAACGAAGAGATTATAAAAATTAAAACAGAGAATGTAAGGATTAAACCCGCAGACACATTGGAACATCATGAACTAGAGCCGGGTAATTACGTTAAAATGACAATTTCTGATACGGGTGAAGGAATGGATGAAAAAACACTGGAGCGATTATATGAACCCTATTTTTCAACAAAGGAGTTGGGGGTAAAAAAATTGATGGGTTTATCTATGACAGAGGTTATGACTTTTGTCAGAACGTACAAGGGAAGTATATCTTGTCATAGTAAGCTGGGTGTGGGAACGACATTTGAAATCTATTTTAAATCTTCGGATATAGTATCTTCCAATTCAGAAATTGACAAAATTTCTGGTTTTCAGAGAGTAGAGAACAAAGCAACAAAGGTTCTAATTGTTGACGATGAGGATTCTTTACGTACAGTGTATAGTCTATTTCTTGGTAGGAGAGGTATTGATCACCATCTGGCAGCTAATGGTTCTGAAGCGATTAACATGTTAAAGAAGTATAAGGATGAGATTGGTCTTATTATCCTAGACAGAAAAATGCCTGATATTCAGGGCGATGATCTTATCGACCCGCTAAGAGAAATTAAGCCCGGAGTTAAGATTGTGATTTCAAGTGGTTATAGTGACAGACCGACAAAAGAGATAGAAGATAAAGTACAGGGATTTATTGATAAACCGGCTAATATGAAAATATTTTATAAAATGATAGATGAATTAATGGAAAACGAGTCACCCTGATATATGGTGTGAAGATATATCAGGGTGACCGAAATGAATTTCCTGTAATTTATAGATAATTTGCCATTTGTAATCCAAATTCTGATTCTTTGATTTTTAGTAATGCGCGTTCCTTAAGCTGTCGAACGCGTTCACGGCTGATTTCCATTACTCTTCCGATTTCTGCAAGAGTCAAGTTGGGCTCTCCATCAAAACCGAAATGCATACGAATGATCATTCTTTCCTTATCACTTAAAACAGAGAGCGCATTATGAATTGTTTCTTCAAATCCTTCATTTTCAAGTTCATCTTGATAGTCGAGAGAGGTTGGGTCTTCTAAGTAGTCAAATAAGTTATCGTCGTTGTCATTTGAAACACTGTCCAAGGACACGGCAATTTTATCTATTTGTTGATAATATTCAACTTTGCTATGGTGTATTCCTGATATTTCAGAAATTTCTTCTGTGCTAGGTGTTCGGTGATTCTCCGTCATGTATTTTGTGATGATTTTATTAATTTGTTTAATTCGATCCTGCGTTGTGGAAGGTATGCGTACATTGCGTTTTATTCGTTGATAACCGCGACTAATAGCTTGTGTGATCCAGAATGTTGCGTATGTGGAAAACTTTGTGCCACGATCAAATTCATACTTAGAGGCCGCAGTGAGTAATCCGATGGATCCTTCCTGTATCATGTCATGAAGAAATTCTCTATCATATTTTAGAGCGTATTTATAAATTAACCCCATATTGTCGAGTAGCAGTATTTCAAGATTCTTGTTATTTCCTTCTCTAGCGGATGTTAGTATGATTCTTTCTTTAGTTGTTGTAGTTCCCATTATGTCCCCCTTTTATTTCCTTAAATGATTGAAAATACTAAATTTAAATTTAGTAAGAAATAAAAAGAAATGGTTTGTTTGGAAGAATACCTCAGTCGATCGGTATTTAGTTGGGATTTCCGACAAGCGGTCCAATCCATATTCCATTTAACCAGTTCCTTTTTGCTATTTCACCTCCCTTAATTATTTTTTTATATTACTATTTATACCCATAAACGGAGAACATAAACAACGAGATTTATCGATATATATGAGAAAATAGTTGTTATAAAGAAAAACTGAAAAAAATTATTCGACGAGTACTTCTAGTAGGACTAACTTGCTGATGGTGTAGGCATGATCAGCAACTCGTTCAAGGTTACTAACAATATCCACCAGAATGATTCCAGCGGGGATAGAGCAGTCTTTCCCTAATCGTTTTATCTGATCTTTTCTGAAGGAACTTTTCATTTTATCTACTTTGTCTTCTAGGTCGGAGGATTCCAAAGCAGCTTGCTTATCAATATTAATTAGGGCTTCCAATGATAAATTAACCAGTTTTAAAACCGCTTCTTCCATTTTTTGAATTTTTTTAATGGAGTCTTTAGGGTAAATGTGGTTTTTTTCTTGGAGTGTAGTTACTAGCTTTGCAATATTTTCAGCATAGTCACCTATTTTTTCCATATCATTTACAACATGTAACAATATAGAAGCTTTTTTAGATTGCTCTTCGGAGAGTTTCTTTTCCTGAACTTTGACTATGTATAGTGTAATACGCAGTTGTAAATCGTCAACATATTTTTCCATTTCCATTACTTTTTTAAGAATATCCTTATTGGTATACAATCCAGATAATGCCTTTTCAACAGCTTTTATTGCATATTTGCCCATGGAGTGGATTTCTTTTGTTGCTTGTTCTAGCGCAATGTCTGGAATGGATATTTTATCAATATCAATGAATCGCTCTTTTTCAAATATATCTTGCCCAGGAATTAGTTTCATCACGATTTTTTCAAAGAGAGGAATGAGAGGGAAAAATATAATCGTTGTCAGAATATTAAAAACAGAATGTGAATTTGCAATGTGTCTGGCGATATTTTCTCCGGCAAAGACATTGCCGGGGGTTATCATATTAATAAAATATAAGAAAATGGGTTGCCCATCTACTTTTATAAATAATCCAATGTACATATAAGCTGCACCAAGAAGATTGAATAGGGTGTGAACCATGGCGGCACGACGCGCACCAATTGAGCCCTTAATGGCTGCTAATTGAGCTGTTATTGTTGTCCCTATGTTATCTCCTAATATTAAAGCAAATGCTGAGTAGATATCAATTAACCCAACCGATGCGAGGCTGATGACTATACCAATGGATGCACTGCTACTTTGAATAATAGCCGTTAGAATGGCACCTGTAAAAATTCCTATGAGTGGATTTTGCCCAAAGATGACAAAGAGTTGCTTAAAGGATTCGCTATGTTTTAAAGGTACAAACGCTTCGCTCATTAAATGGATACCAAAAAAGATAAGGCCAAATCCAATAAAGAGTTCGGCGTATTTTTTTATTCGGCGATTTGTTACGAATAATTGAAGAAAAACGCCAATTGCAATGGCGGGTAACGAGTATTTTGTGATCTTAAATGCAATAATCTGCGCAGTAATGGTCGTTCCAATATTGGCACCAAAAATGATCCCGATGGCTTGTTTAAGGGTCATTAAATGTGCATTGATAAATCCCACTACGATAACAGTAGTTGCGCTACTACTTTGAATTATCCCAGTGACGCTTGCACCAACTAATATGCCTCTTAGTGGACTTTTTGTGAGTTTATGAAGGACTTTCTTTAGTTCATTACCGGCAATGCGTTGAAGACCATCGGTGAGTATGCTCATTCCGTAAAAAAACAAGGCTAAACCGCCAACGAGAGTGAACAGTATGGTAGTATTAAACATCTATCAGTACCTTTAGATTTTATTTGGTTTCTAAATATTAGTTATAATAAAACGAAACCAGACTACACACGTAATATACCTGAATTTACAAAATCTGTTAAGCAAAGATTGCCGAGAATTGTATCTAAAATAATTAATGTGTTAGTTTTTAGACTATCCCTTTGAAATTACTTTTTTTGCTTCGTTTTCATCGTTTGGAAATAGATTTCCGGGCACTTTTTCTTTTCCTAACGCTTTAAGCACCACATATCGAGCGCAATGAGTATTGTCGCCTTGACAGAATTTTTCTTTTAAAGACTTAGCTATTGAAGGCATATTTGCCATCTTTTTCCCTCCAAGAATATAGATATAGTACTATAATGCGTTTTGAGTCTTTGTTTGTCAATGAATTTGGTTCATTCGTTCTATTAATAATTATGGATGTTTAAATAAGGTATAGATAGGGAATACTAGAAATGAATCATAAATGAGGTAAATATAAAGGAGGTAATTATGGGATTCAATATATCAGGTGTTGATGGAACAATGTCCAGTTCATTAAAAAAAACAATGTTAGGATATGTGGCTAAAGACATAGCAAATATGAAAGTTTCTGTAACGAGTGATTTTTCAAAACAAACAGTAGAGTTTAAAGAAGCTAAAGATATTTTAAGTCAAAGTGCCGGTCTTATGGGCCTAGGAAGTATAAACGATTCTGCTATGAAATCAATAAAAAATGATTTATTAAAGGCTGGTATTCCACCGGGAAAAATTGATGCTGTGTTAAATAAACTAGCAAATGAAGCACTGAATTCAGATGCGACGGATAATATGATATCAGTTGATTTAAGGGACTAATAATCCATATGTTTTAAATAATTGATATGTTTTATTGTAGAAATCAGATAATTGGTTGTTTTTACCGAATTTTAATGAATTAAATTTGGCCATTTCATTATAATTATTTAAAATATTAAAAGAGCTAGCAAAAAATTCTTCAAGGCTGTCGTATGGGTGACCATCAATTGAGTCATAAGTATGTCCGTAATTTGATTCATCGAAAAGAGAATATAGAGGAATATAGTGTATTTTATTTTTTGATATTTCATAAATCATATCTAGTTCTTTTAAGAGCTGACCATATTTTTCCGTATGATTAAATATCAAGTTTCTGAATAGGAAATGACCATATTCATGTAACACATCTGTTTTGTAAAAGGGTGTTGCAAGTCGAATTACTTTTCTTTCTGGGTCAAAAGATGAAAAATAATTTGAGCCAAATTCTATGGTTTGTTCTATTGGTATATTTAACTTTGCATTTATTTTTCCAAGTATCCGAAAAACGTCTGCTTGATCTAAAAAATCAGTTGGTTCATTATTTTTTTCTGGAACACTTAATAAACAGACTAGGAGTATTTTTATTGATTTCATAGGGTCTCTGTTTCTAAAATAATCAATCCATACATCTCTTAAACTGCTGTGATAAAAAATATTTGTTGTAAAATCTGGAAATCCTTTGTTCACTCGATATATTTCACGAAAAAAAGATGAACCAAGCGTAATGTGATTGCTTAATTGTTCTCTTTCCACAGTTAGTAGATCAAATTTTTGTTGAATGAATCGTTCTTTTTCTAAAATAAGCTGAATTATTTCTAATCCTTGTTTTTGAGTTAGCTCTTGCAAAAATTTTCTGGATTTTGATAGTTTAAATTTTTCTGGGTCGTCAAAGAAAAGTAATTTTTCTTCTTCTTTAGCTAGTTTCATTAATTGTTCAATTTTATTGATATACAGGTTATCAATCTTTATATCAATAGGAACCTTGTTGTTTTGAGCAACAGCTTCTATTCTCGGTCGTAAATGAGCACTTAATATTTGAGTGTTAAGAACATGATTAACCATATTAAGTCCTTTCGCGTTTCGCATTAAGTTATCGTAGTGAATGTCTCTAAATTTCACTTAATAATGATTGATAGTTTTTATTTGGTTGTCGTATTATTGAACCTGTTTTAGAATACCGAAGAACACTAGATAATAAAGGAGACATTAAATGGTATCAAAAGCACTTGTGGATTTAGAAAAAATAGATTTAAACGCTGAAGTAGTTTCAAAGGAAGAAGTACTAAAGCTAAACGCACAGCGTTATGAGTTTGAGATGATCGATAAGGTCGTTTATCTAGACCTAGAAGAAAGTCTTGCCGTTGGGGTAAAAAAACATACAGACAAGGAATTCTGGGTAAGAGGTCATATTCCAGGAAGACCTATTATGCCGGGAGTCATGATGATAGAAACTGCCGCTCAGCTTAGTTCAATTGTATTCCATAAGAAGCTAGAGACCAATGGAACAAAGTTCTTTGGTTTTGGTGGGGTTAATAATGTGAAGTTTCGTGGCAGTTTGGAGCCGGGTTCCACATTCGTGATGGTAGTGAAAGCGGTTAAAATGAGATCGATTCTTGCTGTCTTTGAGGCGCAAGGTTATGTGGATGGGAAAATGGTTTTCGAAGGTGAAATTACGGGAGTAATAATATAGTATTGCTAATTATGTGCATTTCGTAGCTTCATCTTGCCACTATCAATTTGCCATATTACAATCATAATTAAGATTAAGTAATTAAAAAGAAAATTTGGCTCCCTCTATTTTTTTTGAAAGATAGGGGTACTAAATCAAGCCTCTAACAATTATGAAATAAGTTTAGGGGGTGAGTTAAGAGGGGTGAGTTACATGACAAAATATATATTAGTAGCAGGTGGTGCAGGTTATATTGGGTCTCACGCCGTTCGAAAATTAAAGTTAGAAGGATATACTCCAGTTGTATTCGATAATTTATCCACGGGACATATTCAATCTGTCGAAGAGGAGATTTTTTTCGAGGGTGATGTTCGAAATGAATCAGATTTAGACCTTGTTTTCTCTAGTTATAAAATAGATGCTGTCATGCATTTTTGTGCAAACTCATTAGTCGGCGAATCCATGGAAAAACCTGAATTGTATTTTGATAACAATGTCATGGGCGGTTTACAGTTACTCAAATCCATGTTGAAGCATAATGTGAAATATATTATTTTTTCATCAACATGCGCCACTTACGGTGAACCTGAAATTGTTCCGATAACGGAAAAAGAAAAACAATTACCCACAAATCCCTATGGAGAAAGTAAGCTGATGTTTGAAAAAATGCTAAAGTGGTTTGATATTTGCCATGGTTTTAAATCGGTGTGCCTCAGGTATTTTAACGCTTCTGGTGCCGATGATGAAGGAGTTATCGGGGAAGACCATAACCCAGAGTCACATTTAATTCCGATTGTATTTCAAGTGGCTAATGGCCAACGAGACTACATTAGTGTATTTGGTGCCGATTATCCAACGCCTGATGGTACATGTGTCCGAGACTATATCCATGTCTATGATTTAGCTAAAGCTCATATACTAGCATTGAAGTATCTCTTTGCCGGTAATGATTCGGACGCCTTTAATTTAGGCTCCGGAGATGGCTATAGTGTTCACGAGATAATTGCGAACGTTGAAAAACAGGTTGGCCATCCGATAGGAAAAAAGATGACCGATCGCCGAGCGGGTGATCCGGCTGTTTTAATTGGTTCATCAGAAAAAATACGCGAAAAATTAGGGTGGGAACCTTCCTATAATCTTGAAAATATTATAAAAACAGCCAATAAGTGGCATAGTACAAATCCGGACGGATATGTTTAAATGAGAACTAGTTTAATTGTTGATTTAAACAAATTTATAAACAATATAGCAACAGTAAAAAATAAACTTAATCCCAAAACAAAAATATTGGCAGTGGTTAAGGCCGATGCCTATGGTCATGGGGCAGTAATGATATCCAAAATAGCAGAAGATGAAGGGGTAGCATATCTGGGCGTTGCAACCATTGACGAAGCCATTGAGATAAGAGAAGCAGGTATCAAAATGCCGATCCTAATTCTAACGGAACCTACCGATTTAGAACGACTTAAAGGTGTGTTATATTACGATATCTCATTAACCGTTTTTTCAGATTCGTTTCTTAATGAATTACAGATACTGACAAATGAATTACATAAAAAAGTAAAGGTACATTTGAAGGTAAATACAGGGATGAATCGGGTTGGGATTAATGTGAAAGATGCCTTAAAAATGGTCAATACTATCTTGACGAATAAGAATCTTGAACTTGAAGGGTTATTTACTCATTTGTCAGATGCCGACAATCATGACCACTCCTATACGAATAATCAATTGACCGTGTTTAATAAACTTATAGAAAATTTGGAAGCCGAGGGTATCCATATTCCCATAAAACATGCGGCTAATTCAATGGCAACACTAAATCATCCCGCAGCACATTTTGATATGGTAAGAGTGGGCTTGGTTCTTTATAAAGATATCATGACATTTAAGGCAAAATTGATTCATGTTCATGATGTTGAGAAAGATGCTGAAATTGGATACTGTAGAACTTACAAGACTAACAATACCATGAGAATCGGTGTTGTCAGTGTTGGTTATGCGGATGGATACAGCCGAGCACTTTCCAATAAGGCATCTGTTTTAATCAAAGGCCAGTTGTGCCCAGTCGTTGGAAATGTATGTATGGACATGATCATGGTATCAATACCAAATAATCTAAGAGTGAAGGTAGGCGATGAAGTAACCCTTATCGGTAGTGAAGGAAATAAAAAAATTACAGTCAATGATATTGCTAAACTATGTAATACAATTGATTATGAAGTAATGTGCAGTATTGGAAAAAGAGTTCCGAGAGTTTATAAACGTTGACAGTTATCAGTGAAAAATTTATATTAAACTGAAGAAATTACACTAAAAAAAAGAGGCTTAAAATATGTCATATCTAACATTATATAGAAAATACAGACCACAGACATTTTCCGAAACCGTTGAACAGTTGGCTGTAATAAAAACACTTCAAAATGCGATTGTTCATGATCGAAAAGCACATGCCTATATATTCGCTGGGCCCCGAGGGACAGGTAAAACATCGCTCGCTAGGATTTTTGCAAAGGCGGTCAATTGTACAAACCAAAAAAAAGATTCTGCTGAACCCTGCAATACATGTGAAAATTGCATCGCAATTACGAATGGAAATCATATGGATGTGATGGAAGTCGATGCCGCTAGTAATACAAGCGTCGATAATGTGAGAGAATTAATTGAAAAAGTAAGTTATTTACCTGCAATGGCTAAGTATAAGCTATATATAATTGACGAAACTCATATGCTTAGCAATTCGGCATTTAATGCATTATTAAAAACGCTGGAGGAGCCTCCAGCACATGTGGTTTTTATTCTGGCAACAACAGATCCTCATAAGATTCCAGTTACAATTCAAAGTAGGTGTCAGCGACTGGATTTGACAAAAATATCGCAAGAAGCAATTGTTGCGCATCTTCAAAATATTTTAAGTAAAGAAAAGATAAAAATTTCGGATGAAGCAGTTAAGATGATTGCCAAATATAGTGGTGGGCATATGAGAGACGCATTATCGATATGTGATCAAGTGTTAGCATTTAGTGATGGTACCATTGAGTTATCGCATGTGCTTGATATTGTCGGGACTGCAAATATGGATGATATCGCACAATTATTAGAGTTGATTACAAGTGGAAAGATTAAAGAGTATTTTGAAAAAATAGAGTCATTATTCTTTAAAGGATTAGATCCCCTAAGGTTCGTAACAGATGTGATCGAGTTTTATCGTAACATATTGCTTATGAAGTTGAATTTGAATTCGATGGTTCTACTAACTGATTCTGTAAAAAGTTCACTCATGAAAATTGATAAAAAATACAATAAAGAGCAAATTTCCGACATACTTAAGAAATTGTCATTTTCTATACAAGATATCCGATACATGGAAAACAGTATGGTATATGTAGAGACTCTACTCCTAGATGTCCTTGTCCCATGGACAGAAGAGCAAAAAATGGCTGGCTCTCCTATTGAAAATAGCGTTAAACAGGCAACTCCTTCAGCAATAAAAGTTAAAGAAAAAATAGAGCCTCCAAAAGTGACAGTGGAAAAAGAAGTGGAAGTTGTCAAAGAAAATACCGCGCCACCGATAACTAAGCCAGAACCTGAAATAGAATATGGTGAGGCTGAAGATATGGGAAATATGGATTTTGTCACAGTTAAGCATCATTGGCCAAAAGTATTGGGACAGCTTAAAGTTAAAAGTAAAATGAAACTTCGTGCATTAATATCTGAAGGTATGCCAATAAAGTTTCAGGATAATACAATCATCTTCGGATTTAAAAAAGGTCACGAGTTTCATTACAATAAAATGACGGAAGAAGAGAATCTAACGGTAATGAATACTATCATCCGAGAAGTATTTCATAATAAAGCATCCATCAAATTTCAACTGATAGACTCAAATGATATGCCGATTCATTTAGGCAATGATAGCTTTGAGGAAAAGACATTGATCGATAAAAAAGATATCCCTGATCATGTCAAAAAAATCATGGAAGCGGTTGAAGGCGAAGTTATTTAAACCCAGAGACACTGATTTTGTTTCAGATAAGATTTAAAACTCGTGTCATGCATGAGAATCAAATCAAATTTTTTTATTCCCAGCGCTTTAGATATGTGATTGCACTTTGAGAGCAGTAAGTAAAATACGGGTTTGTTTAAACTTTCCTCACTGATTGTTTCTAAGTTTCCTTGACCTTTAGATATAATTAAGTCAGCTTTGTTTAGGTATTCGATGAACTCATCGGTTCCTTGAGATATCAGTGTTCCAGCAGTTGTTGATCCACTTTCTATAACATGTGTCAGTGTTGTCATCCCCGTTGCGGTAGCGTCTTCCATGAGGGCGTCATTTAATATCGGACTGCTTTTTACTGTGTACGTTACTTGGCATCCATTCGATTGAAGTTCCTCTACTAATATTTTGTCAAAAACAATTTCACCCGTGTTATCACCGATATATAAGATATTCTTTGATTTCAAGAGAGTTTCCTTAAATAAAGGGTAGTCATTGATGGCAAATGGGCGATGAGTGTAATCCTTTAA
>MFRH01000042.1:6708-12466 GCA_001783275.1 Candidatus Margulisbacteria bacterium GWF2_35_9 | reverse complement strand
ACCATAATCGATAAGATTTCCAGAGATTGCAATCTTAATCGCTGTTTCTAGTTTGTCCTCTGCATTTGTATAGAGATCATGAGCTTGTTTGAAATAGGAAAGAGCTTCAGCGTTACATTCTTGTTTTTCGATGGTATAAAGATCATTACGTCCAAGTTCTTTTTTAAGAATATCGTGTGCTTCCATCGTGAGATATGGCGGAGAGTGTTGTAATATATCCTGACTAACTAATTGACTTAAAACAAGTTTTAAAATATTTTCTCTTTTTTTAGGGTTAGATTCAAACTTTTTAAGTATCTGAATTGTTTGAGAAGTAATACATGGAATACAGTCTAAAAATGCTTTCATAATAGCTGAATTGTAACAGAAACAAGGCTTTTGTTAAAACTAAAATATTGGGTGCAATTAGCCGATATTAATTCTTGAAGCGATAATATATGTGTTGTATAATTACCCTCGGTTTATGGTTCTTATGAAAATAATGAATAGATTTTCCAGTAAAGAATAATAAAATAAAGGGAGGCATTTTATATGGTAAAGAATGTGTATTTTTTTGGGAATGGTAAGGCAGACGGACATGGCAAGCTGAAAGATCTTCTTGGCGGTAAAGGCGCTGGTCTAGCAGAAATGACAAATTCTGGGGTTGCTGTCCCTGCTGGGTTTACAATAACAACAGAAGTATGTGATTCATTTTATAAAAACAACAGGACATTAACGAAAGAATTAGATAATGAAGTTAATGAAAATATAAAAATGTTAGAAAAAGCGATGGGTATGAAGTTCGGCGATGCCGTTAACCCTCTTTTAGTTTCTGTTCGTTCAGGAGCTCGTGAATCAATGCCAGGAATGATGGATACCGTTTTAAATTTAGGTATTAATGACAAAGTAGTTGAAGCGCTTATAACGAAAACAAATAATCCTCGTTTCGCATGGGATTCATATCGACGTTTTATTCAAATGTTTTCTGATGTGGCAATGGATGTTTCCAAGCATCTTTTTGAAGAGGCATTAACGGAAGCGAAGCATACATTAGCAGTGAAAACGAAACGAGATCCAAAGGAAGTTAAAGATACAGATCTAAGTGCAGATGATTTAAAACAACTGGTTTCAGTTTACAAATCCATATATAAAAAAGCGAAGAAAGAAGACTTCCCTCAAGATCCAATGACTCAATTATGGGCGTCAATTAAGGCCGTATTTAATTCATGGAATAATGAAAGAGCGATTGTTTATCGTCAAAAATATCAAATTAAAGGTTTATTAGGTACAGCAGTAAATGTACAAGCCATGGTTTTCGGTAACATGGGTGATTCTTCTGCAACTGGAGTGTGTTTCTCACGTAATCCAGCAAACGGAGAAAACTTATTTTATGGTGAATTTCTTTTAAATGCACAGGGTGAGGATGTTGTGGCTGGTATTCGTACTCCACAAAAAATATCGTTAGTGTCTTCAAAGGAATGGGCAGAATCAAATGGAATTGAAGAAAAAGAAAGAGCTTCAATGTACCCGTCATTAGAGGAATTAATGCCAACAGCCTATAAACAACTCATCGCATACAAAGTAAGCCTAGAGAAGCATTATCGAGATATGCAGGATATGGAATTTACAATACAAGAAGGTAAGTTATATATGTTGCAGACACGAAATGCAAAGAGAACAGGTTTTGCTGCTATTAAGTGTGCTGTTGATATGTTCAAAGAAGGCGTCATAAAAGAAGAAGAGGCTGTAACGCGTGTTAATGCAGATCAGTTAAATGAAGTATTACGTCCAATATTTGATCGAAAAGATAAAGAAAAAGCTGGAGCTGACGGTCGTATAGTAGCAAAAGGATTAAATGCCGGTCCAGGAGCAGCATGTGGAAAAGTTTATTTTTCAGCTGCAGAATGTGTAGAAGCTGCCGAAAAAAGAAAAGAAGATGTTATTTTGGTGCGAATTGAAACAACGCCTGAAGATATTAAGGGTATGATCGTAGCTAAGGGTATTTTAACAGCATTAGGTGGAGCTACTTCCCATGCGGCAGTTGTTGCTCGTCAGCTTGGAACAGTTTGCGTAGCAGGATGTGGAAAGATTAATGTTGATTATTCAAAAAAATTAATGACCGTTAGTGGACAGACAATTAAACAAGGTGATTATTTATCAATTGATGGTTTTACCGGAGAAGTCATTGTTGGAAAAATTAAAACAATCCCTTCTGAAATATTGCAGGTTCTAATTGAAAAAACATTACCTGAAAGCAAATCTGAACTTTATCAAGAATATGCATTATTAATGTCTTGGGCAGATAAGATCAGAACTCTGACGATTCGAACAAACGCTGACCAGCCAGATCAGGCTGAAATAGCGAGATTGTTTGGTGCAGAAGGAATTGGATTATGTCGAACAGAGCATATGTTTTTCGGTGGAGATAGAATAAAAGCTGTCAGAGAAATGATTCTTGCTGCTGATACTGCTGGAAGAGAAAAAGCCTTGGCTAAATTACTTCCAATGCAAGTTGACGATTTTTTTGGTCTTTTTGAAGCAATGCAAGGATTTCCTGTTACAATCCGTTTGCTAGACCCACCACTTCATGAATTTCTACCTCATAAAGATGAAGAAATTAAAGAGTTAGCTGGTGAGATGAAAGTCAGTTTTGATGTTCTAAAAACAAAAGTGAATTCACTACATGAGTTCAATCCGATGTTAGGACACAGAGGTTGCCGATTAGGTATTACATATCCTGAGATATATGATATGCAGTTTAGAGCGATTATTTTAGCGGCAATTAAAATAAAGAAAAATGGAAAAGATATTATTCCTGAAATTATGATTCCACTTGTTGGAGATGTTAAAGAATTTACAATATTGAAAGCAAATGCCATCACAATTATTAAAGACGAATTAGCCAAGGCAAAAGTTAAGATGGATTACAAAATTGGGACAATGATTGAAGTTCCAAGAGCGTGTGTTACATCAAAAGCAATTGCTGAAGAAGCTGAGTTTTTCTCCTTCGGAACAAATGACCTTACGCAGATGACTTGCGGATTTAGTCGAGATGACTCTGGTTCATTCCTAGGTGAATATGTTGAAAAAGGCATTTATGATGAGGATCCATTCCAAGTTCTAGATCAAGTAGGTGTGGGTGCATTAATGCGTCTATCTATTAATGAAGGAAAAGCAGCAAGAAAGGATCTAAAAATCGGAATTTGCGGTGAGCATGGTGGCGAACCAAAGACTGTTATGTTCTGTCATGATATTGGTTTAAACTATGTTAGTTGTTCGCCATATCGAGTTCCAATAGCTAGATTGGCTGCTGCACACGCAGTAATTAGAAGTAAGAAATAGTTTCGATAGTCTACGCAATATGGGGGAGGTAATGCATAAAGCATTACCTCCTTTTTTTTAGAAGTAATAACTTGTTTTTGCATTGTATTGTTAATTAATAGATGAAATAAACGTTTCTTATGGTTGATGACTACAAAATAAACCTCATTAAAGAAAAAACGGATATAGTCGATTTTATTGGACATTATGTCCGATTGACTAAAAAAGGACAAAATTATTTGGGTTTATGTCCTTTCCATCAAGAAAAAACACCATCATTTACAGTCAGTCCTGGAAAAAACATCTGGCATTGTTTTGGTTGTAGTGAAGGAGGAAACATCTATTCGTTTTTAATGAAAATAGAAAATATTGGGTTTGGAGATGCGGTCAAATCCTTAGCAGAGAAAGCGGGAGTAGAACTTTCAGAAAATGAGGTTCAGCAATCCGTTTCAAAAAAAGATTCCTTGGCAGATACAAAAACTTATAATGTATTAAATGAAGCAAAGGACATTTATAGAAGCAATATTTCTGAATTAAAAGCGAAGGATTATTTAAAACATAGAGGATTAAGCCAAGAAACAGTTGATGCTTTTGAGATTGGTTATGCAAAACCAAGTGGAACGGATCTATGGAAAATACTGAGTCAAAAATATACATCAGATGAACTTTTAGAGTCGGGTTTATTTGTAGAAACAGGTTCTGGCTTTATTGATCGGTTTAAAGATCGGCTTATTTTCCCAATTGTAGACTTACAGAATCGGGTAATTGCCTTTGGCGGTAGAACCTTATCTGATGACGTGGCAAAATACATAAATTCTCCTGAAACAAAGGTGTATCATAAAAGTAATCATCTTTATGGCCTAAATATGACGAAAAAGTATATTAGAGAAAATGATGATTGTCTGATACTAGTTGAAGGATATATGGACGCAGTTGCTCTGTATCAGGCAGGTATAAGAAATGTAGCGGCCGTTCTGGGAACGTCATTTACCTCTCCGCAAGCTAAACTGCTTTCGCGTTTTGCTAGTAAATGTAAACTATGCTTCGATTCAGATGACGCAGGGAAAAAAGCAACAATCAGAGCGAGGGATGTGTTTGTTGATAAAGGGTTTGAAGTACAGGTTATTAATTTAAAAGAGTGCAAAGATCCGGACGATTATATTCGAAAATACGGGAAAGAAAGCTTTGTAGAACAGATTTCAAATGCAGATATGTTGTTGAAATTTATTATTAACCGATTGGTTGAACAATATAAGCCGATTGAGAAAGCAACAGAAATTGCAGTGGAGGATAAGGATCGAATTATAAAAGAAGTCCATTCATTGTTAGCCGAAACAAACGCCATAGTCGTAAACGAGTATGTTGGATACCTTTCAAATTTATTAAAAATTGACCATGATTTAATTAAATCAAGATTGTTTCCATACCAGATTTTTAATATGAGGCAAAAACGATACACCTATAAAGGTAGCAAAGCAGACAAATATACAATAATGGAAAAAGAGACCTTATCCATTTTAATCAATGACATAAATTTAAGAAGCGAGTATCTAAGTAGTTTTTCTAAGGAAGACTTTAATAATAAGGATTATAAAGATATATTTGAATTGCTTGAGCAACATCCCTTAAAAACCGTTCATGATTTTATGCTATTAGATCAACCGGAGATAATGAAAAAGATGGTGGAGTTATCGATGCTTGATTATATTGATGATAATAAGAAATTCCTTGAAGAAGCAAAATTGTCGTTTAAGAAAAAATCGGTGGATCAACAATTAAATTTTTTAGATTCTGAAATAAAGAGGCTTGAAAAAACCGGCGATTCTGATAAACTGAATTTGCTATTGAACGAGTTTATTAAACTGAAGAAAAATCAATGATAAAAGAACAAACATTTGAAACTGAACCAGATATTTTAGATATTCTAGACAAAACGGATGTTGAGAGCGCCGAAGTAGAAACGGATGACCCAACAGACGATGAGGATCAAGACCTAGAAGATGTTATAGAGGATGATCTTTCCATCACAGAAGATGGTGATTCAAAACGAAAATCTGATCGTCTGGATTCTATAAAAGCCTATCTGAAAGAGATTGGACGCATTAAACTTCTAACCACAGAAGAAGAACTAGATATCGCTAAACGAATCCGAGAGGATCACGATGAAGAGGCGCGAAAAATTTTAATCCGTACTAACCTCCGGTTGGTAGTAAGTATCGCTAAGCGTTATAACGGACGAGGTCTGTCTTTTCTTGATTTGATTCAGGAAGGGAATATTGGTTTAATGAAAGCCGTAACAAAGTATGACTATCGAAAAGGTTACAAGTTTTCGACATACGCCACATGGTGGATTCGTCAGGCCATAACCAGAGCGATTGCGGATCAATCTCGTTCTATCCGTTTACCAGTACACGTTGTGGAGACAATTAACAAACTAAAAAAGATATCAAAAATGTTT
>MFRH01000042.1:6383-6682 GCA_001783275.1 Candidatus Margulisbacteria bacterium GWF2_35_9 | reverse complement strand
AGAAGAAGAGCTTGCAGAAATGAGCGAGATACCGATCATTAAAATAAGGGAATTAGTTAAAATTTCTCAACTGCCAATTTCTTTAGAAACTCCTATTGGAGATGACGATAGCAATAATCTATCTGACATTGTTGAAGGTGACTCAGCAAAAAATCCAGAGGAGAAAGTTTTAGGCGACTTATTAAGAGAAGATTTAGAAAGAATACTAAATAATTTTCTGACAGAGAGAGAACAAATGGTGCTTCGTTTGCGTTTCGGATTGCATGACGGAATGCCAAGAACCTTAGAGGAAGTCGGGC
>MFRH01000042.1:0-6376 GCA_001783275.1 Candidatus Margulisbacteria bacterium GWF2_35_9 | reverse complement strand
TAATGTAACGCGTGAAAGAATTCGTCAAATTGAATCCAAGGCATTAGAAAAACTCAGACAGCAAACCAAAAATTCCCATATCGTTTCATATTTACAATAACAATCTTTTAAGTCCCCTACAGTGGAGGGGTGCTCTGCACGAGCGGGGTGGGTGCTTTGTATGTTATACTATTCCTAGAAATTATAAGAATTGTATCTATAAAATTAGATGTAAATAATTGAAATTTCAATATGATCGTTACGATAGATTACTAGGAGCAGAAAATGAAGGCTTCAAAAGATATAACTGGAGGAATAATAGATATGAATAAAAAAATTGCATCAGTGAATGAATTTAAACACGTAACGGCATCGGATATAATTGATCCAATGACTTCAAAATTATTTTCAATGCTGGATGATATTTCAATAAAATTAATTGGAGAAAAGAGTCCGACAACAAAAGATGCATATAGTTGGTATAAACAGTTATATGAGGATGACGCTGTTAATACAATGGGGTATCACATTCCAAAACCAACGGACATATTTACAGCTGATGGAAGAGTATTTCTGAATAAAGAACTTCGCATGCAATCAATTATTCTATTAGATAAATTTGTTAAAGTTTATTTTAAAAATGATAATCCTGTTCAAGGAAATGAAGATAAAGCAAAGATCGTTTTATCAGTACTTAAATTATCGGCAAAATCAGCATTTGATGCGATCAAAGATAAAATTGCAAAAGGATCAATCGATCCAAATCGTGCTAATCCATCAATAATTACATTAGCTGGTACGGGAAACCCAACACATTATCCACATATTCTCACGATGCTCGAGGCCCTTGCTTACTCTGATAGAGGTGATTATGTTGAGTTTATGACCCATGCGATTGATAGAAGAAAGGATGACTTATTTCACTTTTTTCATCGATTTGATATGAGTGTTGATACACTGAAAGAATTTTATCCATTAATTAAAATGCATGAATTAGATAAGGAAATGCATCAGGAATTAAGGGATCTTGCAAAAGAAGGAGTTGAGGTCAATCCTAAAAAAGTGACGCCGGATACCGCTTTTTCAATAAGTCATTTTACTGATAACGCAGGCACGACTCATTCAATTGATTCTTCAAAATCGAAATTAAATTTACTTACAGCGGATGGTGAATCAAAGTTCTATAGAATTATGAAATCTGCAATTCGTGGGATCGAAGTATTTTTATCTTATATTTCTGGATCCGATCATCGCAATATTCTAGATACAAATAAAAATACATTAGGTCTTATGCTCGACACGGTTTCAAAGTTGGCATTAAAGGTGAAACAATTTCACAATGATCCAAGTATTGATTTTAATAAAGCGGATCATCATGTGGCATATTTATGTAATGTTCGTGACCCTAAAGAGCTAAACAATCAACATCTTCTTAAGCAACTGGGAATGATCTTTCTAGGCTTAGAAAAATACTTATTAGATCCTGAAAAAATTACATCAGTTATGGCTGATATTTTTGATCCAAATAAAAAATTGACCGTTAAAGATATCCCGAAAGAAAACTATGAATTTATTAGAAAGCATATGAATGATTACTATGCTGTAAACAATTCTTATATTGAAGAAGCTCTTAGAATTGATCCTGTTGAATTAATGAATCGACCGGTTTTATACAATATTGATGATAGAACGGATAAAACACAGTTTACGATGATGGATGTTATTAAGTCTTCAGGAGTTAATCAAGAGTTTCTCGAACAATTAATTAATTCAGAAATTACGATGTTGTATACTACTATCTCACATGGTAAACGAAAAGTGTTTGATGAGATGATTGGTAAAGTGGCTGTGAGTATTATGCAGAAAGCTTTAGGAATTAAGAATTTAAAAGATGACGAGGCTGTTACTAAAGCAATAGAAAAATTCCTAGGTATTGAGTTGAATGTTAATTATGCGTCTCCGAGTTTTTCATCAACTCAAGTCAGAAATTATTTTTCAGGCCAGTCAACTGAAAATTGGGCTGCCTTGTTTCTACCGGTGACAACAATTGATTTTATTGATAAGAAAATACATGCGCAGACCGGACCATATATAGATGAAGCGAATGAGGTTTATGGTATTAAGAGTACAATTGAAACTATTCCAGATGCAGGTATTAAAACTTTGTTAAATGGAAAAAACGAATCTAAAGAAAAATAAATAATTAAAAGGCAGG
Organism: Candidatus Margulisbacteria bacterium GWF2_35_9; assembly: GCA_001783275.1. GTDB lineage: Bacteria > Margulisbacteria > Riflemargulisbacteria > GWF2-35-9 > GWF2-35-9 > GWF2-35-9. The sequence continues at coordinate 4,182 of MFRH01000042.1, read as the reverse complement.
GCTAAAAAAACTAATTAACGCTCTGCCTTTTCTCGATGGATATTAAATGAAAAATAAAATAATTTCAGATAAAGAATCGCTAGAAGCATCAATTACAATAAATGGAAAATCCATTAACCATGATGATTTTATTCTAAGCCATTGTCCAAAAGGATTACCAGATATCACTGGTTTAGTAAGTTTATCTATTATAAGTAATGTTCCCGTGTATATTGACAGAAATGTCGAACTTTCTGGAATGATTGAAATTCAAAACAATTCGAGGTTACTGATTATTCTAAAAAATACTCAAGTACTCAGCAGTAATATCCCTCAGTTTAAGGATGTTTCATTAATCATTAATGACGATAATCAAGGGTTACGAATTAACGAAGAAAAAAAAGATGGATCTCGCCACTTGTCTGCAAATGGGGACAGTATCTATTTTAATATTGCTGTTTATTTACCAAATTATCAGTGAAATTCGTGTTTAATTCCAAATTGTTGCCATTAGAATTCATCAAAAGTAATATTTCGGGAAATCTTACAAACCTTAAATTGACAAGCCTGAGGGCCAGTGGTATCATGACCTAGACAAAAAAAATCTATTGAGGTGAATCAATGAAAAAAATTATCCAAATATCCCTGATCCTATTACTAGTTAGTTCGATTTTTTTAAGCATTGGATGTGGTAAATCAAAAGCGAACGACAGTGATGTCACGGAGGTAACCATATGGATAATGCCTAATTCGCTAGAACCGATCAATGACTTAGAAAAAGTCTTGGAAGGCTTTTACAAAATTCATCCAGAAATTCGGGTTAAAATTACGTCTCTTGATTGGGGAGCTGCTTGGGTAAGAATTACTACAGCTGCTGTTTCTGGCGATGCTCCTGATATCGTTCAGCTGGGTACAACTTGGGTGGGTGCAATAAGTAGCATGGGAGCATTACACGATTTATCATCGCAAATTGATGAAGTTGGCGGCCCCGCGCATTTCTTGTCTTCCTCATGGAGAACATCTGGAATAGAGGGAAGTAACAAAGTAACGTCCATCCCATGGTTTGTGGATGCAAGAGCAATGTATTATCGTACAGATGTGTTTAATAAGCTTGGATTAACCGTTAAGGATCTTGCAACTTGGGATAGTTTTGATAAGACACTGCAAAAGATTAAAAAAGCAAATTTAAAGATTGATGGAAAGTTGATACAGCCACTTGGTATTCCAGGTAAAAATGACTGGAATGTTGTTCATAATTTAGCTCCTTGGATTTGGAATGCGGGCGGTTCATTTCTAAAGGTGGATGATTATCAAAAAAGTAATCTGTCAGCTGAAGAAGTTGCGGAAGGGCTTAATTATTATATTGGTTTAGTTACAAAAGGATATGTTACTCATACATGTTTGGAAAAGAATACCTCTCAGGTTGAAAACGATTTTAATAATGGTGAATTTGCTATCATATTTGATGGCTCTAATGAACTACGCGGGCTGACGACATCTCCAGAGCAGGGTGGTGCTTCGGATACATATGTCGCAAAGCGTTTTGATATTGCTCCATATCCAGCAGGACCAAAAGGTCGCTTTACATTTGTAGGTGGAAGTAACTTGACTATATTTAAAAGTTCAAAGAACAAAAAAGAAGCGTGGGAAGTAATTAAGTATCTTGTTTCAAAAGAAGCGCAAGTGGAGTATTCAAAGAGAAGTGGTTTTATGCCTTCGGTTGTTGATGCATTTGAAGATTCTTATTTTGTAGAAGATAATCGACGAGCAGTGTATAAGGAAGCAGTAAAATACGGTCGTGCATATCCAACAGTTCCTTCTTGGGGTTTGATAGAGCCTATTTTGGCTCGACGATTTGGAATCATGTGGGATTATGTGTTAGAATCCAAGACCGAATTTAGTGTAGCAGATTTGAAAAAATTGCTAAAATTAGCAGATAAAGAAGTGTCATCAATACTGGAAAGAAACGAGTAGCGCCTGGCCTTAATGAAATGAAAAGAACATTAAAAGAAGAAATTAAATACAACTTTAAAAAGTATAGGATTGCCTATATATTTATTGCGCCTACAGTAATTGGTATGACTATTATGCATTTCATTCCAATTGTTCAAGGCATTTATATGTCCTTTCTACGATTAAATAATTTCACATTAAACCAGTATCTTGGTGCGCCTTTCGTCTTGTTTAAAAATTATTATGACATACTTCTAAATCCAAATAGTCCGATGAGTATCGGTATCTATGATTCGATTCGAAATACAATATTCTATGCAATTATGGTTACTATGGGGCAGATCGGCTTAGGGATGATTGTTGCTCTTATGTTGAGTAATGATTTTAAGGGAAGATCGCTTGTGAGAACTTTGTTTTTATTCTCATGGATTGTTCCAACATACGTTACGGGTATTTTGTGGGGTTTCATGTGGCAGAGAAGTATTGGTATCATTAATGTTATTCTATATGATTACCTAAAGATTCATATCATTGCAGAAAAAATAAATCCGATCCTCAAGTTAATTGGTTTTGATAAAGTGATGAGTGTAATAAACTATATGATTATCAAAATAAATTTTTTATTAATGTTGCCAAGGCGAATACCAGGTTCTGTTTTTTTTCGTTTTGTTGCATATATCCTGCTAGCATTTATTTTATATCAGTTAATTTATGGTATGTATAAATTGATAAGGAAGCGTTCAAAAGGATATTCTGTTTTATTTGTTTTGGTATCAATTATGGTTTTAATCATCGCGTATTATCATGTTACATTTCCCACGTTACTGTCGACAAACTATAAACCGTTTTGGTTAGTTGGGCCAAATACTATTTGGGCGATTATTGTTCCGACGATATGGAGATACTGGCCGATGTCGATGTTAATGCTACTCGCAGGATTACAGAATATTCCTCAATCATTATATGATGCAGCGACAATTGATGGTGCAAATAGATGGACTGCTTTTTGGAAGATTACTTGGCCGATGCTTAAACCTGTTTGGATGATCCTGATTCTTTTCGGAATGATTTATAACGTATATTCGTTTAATATTGTTATCATGATGTTCGGTAATGGAGCTGGTTTCCCTGGAGAGTGGGGTGACTTAATGATGACGAATATTTTTAGAAACTCATTTATGCGATGGGATTTCGGTGCAGGAGCTGCAACATCTGTTATGTTGTTAATTGTTATGATTGTTGCTGTCAATATATGGTTTAAGTTTTATAGAAAAACAGAGGAGTCTTATTTTTAAATATGAGTAAATTTATTTCCTATTATAAAAAAGAATTAATTACAAAAAATGTCTTAATGGCATTAATGTTTATTTTTCTCATCATCAATTTATTCCCTATTTTGTGGATGGTGTTTTGTTCAATAAAAAATAATGCAGATATATTGAGTGGGAATATTGGGTTTAGTCGAGTTAGAACAGATATCTACTCTATGTATAAAGAACCGAATTCGATTAGTTTGTTTTCGGTGGATGGATCCATTACTCGAATTGATAAGAGTTCTAAGAAGATATTAAATCAAATAACAATAAAAGGTCAGGACGTAAATTATACATCTGATGAAGACTATTTCTATTTAAGTAATTCAAATAATGGTTTATTTAAAATTAAAAAAGCAAATTTTAAAATTGTAAAAAAGGCAAAAATTCCGATTAAAGGTGTCGATGCAAATAAATTTGGAAACACATCTATTGTGAATGATGAAAAGAATATTTACTTTGCTGTTGAATTAAAAGGTGTTCGAAATATTTATGTTTATAGCAAGGAAACATTAAATAAAATCAAAACAATTCATCTCGATCTACCAGCCTCTTCATTTATACGTTCACTTAAATTAAATAATGGACGTTTATACATTGGAACGAACGATTCTATTCTTCTTTATGATTTAAGCAAGGAAACACTCACTCACTCTGTTTTCTTAGGAGATACTTACTATCCTTCTGGAGTGCAAAAAATAATATTTCTTGAAGGGGATAAACTAATCCTTTTAGCACAGAATAGTGTTTACTTCATTAACGTAGCGCTTAATGAGGTAACCAAGAAACGAGATTATGGCTTAACTCGATTTGAGGATGCTTTTATTGATGGCAAGTTCATTTATTTAGCTAATGCAAAAGGCCTAACCGTTGTGGATCTAAACAAAGATGAACCGATAAAAATATACAACACTCTTATAAAAGAACTAAAAGATGG
>MFRH01000041.1 GCA_001783275.1 Candidatus Margulisbacteria bacterium GWF2_35_9 | reverse complement strand
TTATAAAAGAACTAAAAGATGGGGTAAAAGTAGACAATAACAGTCCCTATGTAACAGGTGAACTTACATCCATTATGAAAATGGAAAATGTTTTTTATTTGGGGTCCACCTTTGGACGATTATCATTGTTAAACGAAGAATTAACCACTCCTTTTAGTGATATGCAATTACCAATGGGTTACCGTTTGGTAAAATGGACTAATTACCAAGATTTATGGAAAAATATCGATTTTGGTCTTTACTTAAAAAACAGTGCAATTATATCCGGTTTTACGATGATATTTTCAATGATATTGGCTACGCTTACATCTTACGCATTAATTCGATATCAGTTTCCTGGAAATAAAAAATTTGGAATTGCAATACTTTCAACCCAAATGATTCCCGGTATAATGTATTTAATCCCATTGTTTATGATGTTTAAATTAGTGACTGATATGACAGGTATTCCGATAAAGGGAACCTATGCAGGATTAATATTTATTTATACCGCTTTTTTTGTGCCTTTTTCAGTTTGGATTCTTCGAAGTTTTTTTGCTTCTATTCCGGTAGAACTTGAAGAATCTGCTAGGATTGATGGGTGCAACGCTTTTCAGGTTTTTTATAAGATTGTACTACCATTAGCTGTGCCAGGAATAATTGCGACTGGGATATATGTTTTTTTAATGGCTTGGGATGAACTAATGTTCGCTTGGGTTCTTACAAGTGGCGATACATTAACGATTCCGATAGGAATAAGACTCTTTGTTGGTAACTTTCAGAATAGGTATGATTTAATGTTGGCTGCGGCTACTGTTGCCACAGTACCTGTTTTAGCGTTATTCTTTATATTACAGAAGCATATAGTAAAAGGACTCACAGCAGGAGCGGTTAAAGGTTAAAGAAAGTTTTTTACTAACTAAAAAGAGAGTAAAAAAATGGATAGTACTTTAAATAATAAAAATAAAAAATTTAAACAATATGCCATTTTTGGTGTCTCTGTCGTTGCGATCATAATTATTCTCCTTCTTATTCGTTCATGTCGAGATAGATCTTATCAAAACAAGATGCTTGCAATCTATAGAAAAAAAGCATACAGCATTCTCCGACCTGCTTGGGAACACTATAAAAAGCATGAAAATTTTGAAGGAGACTGGTGGTCAAGTAAATTCCCACATCCAAAAATGATTATGAATGATGGAAGACCAATTGCTTTTATGGACGGTTCAGATCAGGATTTAGATGGAATAAGAGACATTAATTGGTCTGATCCAAAGAAACCATATGAACTTCTTGTAGTAAGTGAATCTGCTTCTTATGCATTGCTTCGAGCGATTATAATGAAAGATAAAGAAACGTTTGATAAAGTATGGAAATGGACTAAACAACATTTACAACACAGTCAAATCGATTGGGTTTATTATTGGAAGGATGTTAAACACCCGGATAATAAATGGCAAAAAGTAAGTGATTTAAACATTGAGAAAGATAATCTGTTTGCATGGAGATGGACACCATCGATTGCAGATAGAGATGGTGATGGAAAATCAGATGACGGGATTATTTTTTATCGATGGCAGCAACCCTCCGATACTCATAATCCTAATGATCCATGGAGAGATGGTTGGGATGCTGCTACAGATGCAGATGAAGATATTGCATTATCCCTAATATTTGCAGATGCATTATGGAAAAGTACGACAGCCGATAACTATTTAAATTATGCCAATGAAGCAAAAAAGATATTAGATGATATATGGAAAAAAGAAACCTACATTCATTTAGAACACAGATACCTCGCTGGAGGGGATAATATAAAAGGAATTGAAACTGGATATTTATCACCGTTTAGTTACAGAATATTCGATGATTTTGATCCTGAACACAATTGGATGGACTTAGTAGATTCGTCGTATAGGGTCTTTAATTTATCATCGATTGCAGTTCTTTCTGACTGGATTGATCGGACAGGGGAAGTACATAATCAGAATCCATATAAGAGAAAAATAGGGCCTCGAGCCAATTTGCTACCAGATTGGGTCAATTTAGATAGAGAGGGAAATATTATCGATGGTGTTGAACGAGAGGAACCCGAATTTGGGACTGATGCCTTTAGAGGATTATGGCGAATTGCTGTCGATTATGATTGGAGCAAGGACAAGCGAGCTACCGAGTATTTAAAACATCATAGCCCTTATGGTCCATATGATTTCTTAGACAATAAGATCCATGATAAAAAAGGTGATTGGGATAAAACAAAAAATTATGATGAAAGTGAACGACTTTCTTCTGTTTACTGGCATGATGGCGGATATACACTATATGAATCTAACTATGAACCGGATGCTGATGAACCAAACAGGTTAGAAAATGCATATGACTCACGAGCAAATGCCGCTCAGTATGCTGTTTATCTCTCATATTATTGGGGATCATATCTCTTCAAACCATCTTATAAAACATTTGATATGATTGAAAAAACAGTACTTCCAATAATCACAGATGAAATGGACGGTTTTAGTAAGAGAGAATACGTAATACCAGAAGATCAACTAAAAAATGAGTCAAAAGCAAATCTTGCTAAGAATACTCCACTTAATCAAATAAATCCTAAAGATGACATTGGTACTCCATATGACAGCAAGGATGGTTGGTTGGCAACCGATTCCGATGGTTATTATTGGACGATATTTGACCATTCTGAATGGAATTCTCAAATGGATTATTTTAGTAACACTTGGACATGGCTAGGTCTTGCTTTCTTCGCTGGAATTGTAAAAAATAACTATAATTATCAAAATATTGAACCAGATGTCACCGATTTCTATGTTTTTTTAGATAAGAATTATCAGTATAAAGCCATCGATGAGATAAATGCGGAAGATTATTATATCGAAGCGAATGGAAAAGACAAAAATCCGAAACATCGGGACTATTTTTATATGAAGGTTCAAACAACTCAAAAGAATTCTAAGCCGATAACGGTTAAGATGGTTGAAACTGGTAAAAATACAGGGGTTTTTAGAAGTAAAGGATATATCGGTCTAGAAAGCAGTGATGCTGCTGATCGTGTTGCCGGTAGTGTGGGTAAGTATATTGACTTCATTGTGATAAAGGATCAAAAATTAAGAAAACGATATCGAATAGGGAAGATGATTCTTACGACCGTTATAGAGGATTTTGAAAACGGCTCAATATTTGATGCAAATCCTCTTGCATGGTGGACAGATTCTTTAAAACCGGGTTCTGGTAAACCAAAAATGGAAATAGGAAAAAGTAGTGGTGTTTATATATGGAGAGATTCTGAGTGGCATATTCGATTTCTAGCAGATGATAAAGACCATATATTTAATGGGTCAATACTGACGGATGGGCTAATGGAAACAGCCAACGTTCTTGGATTAGAGAAAGAAGATCATTTTCAGAAATTAAAAAAATCAGTGAACTTTACTTTCACTGGTAAGAGTGATTTTGACGGAATCGATTTTAATGTTCGAGGGCGATATATAATCTTTGATATAAAATACGATGGGTATTATCAGCTGGGTGCTTTTAATATTGGAGCGAATAATGATACAGCTCATGGTATGCCATTTGTATTGAGAAATTATGGTGAAACGGGTACATATCAATTAGGAGTAAATAAAGATAAAGCAATTAATTCAAAATATTCCTTACAAATAGATAAAAAATATATTGGGAAAGAGTATCCCTATATGGGGTCAGTTATATTCGCAGATGAGCACAAGGATTGGTCTCAGTATGATGAATTTACATTTGATGTATATTTAGAAAAAGATATTGGACCAATTCGAGTAGATATTCAAGATGAAGATGGTACAGTCGTGATATTAAATGGATATAATCCATGGAGTAGTCAGAAAGGTCCAGGTTGGTACAAGTGGCGATCAAACAGTCCAATGGGTGTAGATGTAAATGCGCGGTTACTTCAACCATTTTCAATCCGATATCGAAATTGGTGGAAAGGTTGGGATTTTGATGCCGGTCGAAATGTTGATAAAACTAAAGATATTAATTTAACTAAAATAAGAAATGTTATGTTTTGCATTCATGGAGGCCATCATGATTCATCCCAATTATTAGTGGATAATCTCACATTAGAGAGAGTAAATTATTATTATGGATATCATGAGCCAAAATCCATTAAAAAAATAAATTTATATAAAGATGCGAACCATACAAAACTACTTAGTGAAAAAGAGAAACTAACTCAAGAGAATATATATGTAGAGGTAATTGGGAAAGATGCTTCTCCCGATACCTTTGATAAATTTTCGATGAAAGTTGAAACAACTGATAAATATCCGGGATGTCATAATATAGAATTTGAACTCTTAGAAACAGCAGAAAATTCAGGTATATACAATGGTGAATTTAGAGTAGGAGTAAAAAGTGATTATTCCCATAAAGTAATAGGCGCTGCAAATGGACACTGGATAAAAATATTTTCTGATGTCAAAAAAAGTTTCTCAAAAAACATTCAGGTTGGAAATTTTAAGATAACGAATATCCTTGATAGTTTTGATGATATAGCGGCGGGGAATCTACCTGAATCATGGTGGATTGATACCGTAGATCCGACATCTGGTATGCCGATATATCCTGCCGGAAATAAACTAGGTTACTTTATTTGGAAAGACGGGAAAACATGGAAAATCAGATGGTCGTCAGATCAGAAGGATCATAGCTTCAAAGGTGAGATATATACAAATAAGTCCTTTAGAATTTCAAATGAATACAGCTTGGAAAAAGATCAAGGGGATATCGTTACACAAGTCAGTAAGAAACATATTAAATTTAATGCAACAGAAAAATTTGCTGAGGATGGATTCGATTTTAAAATTGACGGTGACTTTGTTGAGTTTTATCTTTTAATAGATGGGAAAAAATACGCAGATAGAACATGGGTCGGACCTTACGATTGGAACAAAGCATATGCAATACCTTTTACAATAAATGAAATAGGAAAAACTCGGTCTTATGATCTTGTTATTTCTAACCGTCAAGCAGTATCAAAACCAAACTCGATGTTGGTTAAAAAAACATATTTTAGTAAAGATTACCCCTATATTGGAAAATGGGGTTTAAGTGGCGATCTTCAAGACTGGGACAATAAAGATGAATTGGTTATGTGGGTATATTTACGAGAAGATGTTGGAAATATTCGTGTTGATATCGAGGATCATAATCGCCAAACAGCGGTGTTGCATGAGTATAATCCGTATAGCTATGAGAAGGGACCGGGTTGGTATCGATGGTCGTCTTCATATCCATCAGGTTTAGCGCTAGCAATAAAAGCCATCGATTTAAGAAATATAAAAGACAGAAGATTCTGGATGTCATATGACACGTTAACTGAACAGTATGTGGATGTTACGAGTAGATTTCGTTTAGACAATATATTAAATTTTGAAGTAAGTATCGGTGGTGGAGAAAAAAGAGATGCAACGGTTAACCTTGATGATATTTATCTGATAAGAAACAATCGGCATATTGGTTATACAAATCCGACAAAAATTAATAGCATAAAAATTTACAAAGCGGATAATTATTTAAGTGAAATGAAGACAACGATAACGCAACAAGATGTGTTTGTTGAACTTCAAGGTCTTGATGGAGACCCAAATACACAGGACAAAATAAATTTAGAGATAAATACTGATGATAAACTGGTTGATCAGAAGAAAATTACAATATTTTTATACGAAACAGGGAGTAACACAGGCGTTTATCGAGGAAATTTTAAGGTAGATTTGAGATCAAATGAAAATGAAGATACAATAGGCGCATCTTGGCATAGTATTGTGTCTCTTTTTTCTCCTGTAGATGTCAATTATATTAAAAAGTATCCGGTTGAGTTACTTCGATTAACCTATGTTATTGATGATTTTGAAGATGGAAGTGTTTTAGATAAATACCCAGTTACTTGGTGGATTTCTGGAACGCGTAAGGAGGATCAATCCTATACCTTAACAGTAGAAGAACTGCAGAATAAGCGAGTAATGAAAATAGATAAAACCTATGTTGGAGATGATTATCCATATTTTGGAGCATGGGGTTTACAGGATGAAAAACAGAATTGGCTTAATAAAGAAGATTTAATAATGGACATGTATTTAAAATCTAATCCTGGAAATATACGTGTGGATATAGAAGATCAAGCAGGTGTCGTAGCAGTCTTAAATGGTTACAGCCCTTGGGATGATGAAAAAGGAGCTGGATGGTATCAGTGGAAAGCAAGTGACGGTGTCGGTCGTGAAGTTAATTCAGGATTGGTAGATCTCGATAAGATAAAGTATCGAAAATGGTGGAAAGGCTGGGACAAGGATCTTGGTCAATATACAGACGTTTCTAAAACAATTAACTTAGAAAAGATCATTAATTTGCAAGTACAAATTGATGGAGAAGGAAGCGTCACGAAAGAACTAAAGATAGACACGATATATCTTGTCAATCATAACTATTACGAAGGTAATTCAGCTCCAAAGGTTATTGATCGTTTTAATTTCTATTATGATCCTGAGCACATAGCCTTAATACCAAAAGATGGGGAAATTATATTTAAGGATCAATACCTTGAAGTTGTTGGTATTGATGAAGATCCGTTAAGACGCGACAGATTCCCTGCAAATTTATTAATTTGGGATGGGGCAGAAAAATACGCACAAACGGTCTATTTTACAGAGACAGATATTAATTCTGGAGTATATCGAAACCATACGGATTTACTTAAATTACACGATCCTGTAACAGCATTAACACCAACTCCGGGAAATCAGGTGTCAATATACATCACTAAAAAAGATCAGTCTCGTAAAGTTACTATTAAATCTCTATATGCTTTTGATTGGAACTTATTAGATAAATATCTCAAATCGCTAGGTTATTCTGGTAAACGATTTGGTATTTGGTGGTGGCTAATTCTACTTCTTATCATATCAATATGTGCGGGTGGTGGTTATTACTATTACAAACAGCGAAAGCAAAAAGAATTACCTAGTAAGCTGAAAAAATAGCCCTTGCAGGAATTCAACCTCAGTAATGGATTTATCCGTCTCATTGTTTCTGTCGAACATGGAGGACGAATTTTAAGCATTAGTCCTACCCACCACAAGAATGGTCTCTATGAGTCAAACCAGGATAATGAGTCAGGATGGTTGAATTATGGCGGAGATTTCCTTTGGATAGCCCCGCAGGAAAGATGGGGTTGGCCACCGATAAAATCCTTTGATCAGGATCCATGGATAGCAGCAATATCTGATGATGGATTAAAATTAACCTCTCCAGTTTGGGAGGGTTTAATGTTATCTAGAAAAATCAATTTTGTTGAGATCGATACAATTAAAGTTCGAAACACGATTATAAATATATCAAATAATCAATCATGGGGATTATGGAATATCACTCAGGTCCCTATCGATTATTTGTCAGTTGGATTTACACTTAATAGTGATATTAAAGTGTTTGATTATCCAGAGAATATTGATCTTGAAAAACTGCTAAGTAATCAGTATATTAATATTGAGAGTGCAGGGGATAGAAAAAAAATACTCATCCAACCAAAGAAAGGTCTTGATTTTAAAATCGGCGGTATAACAAAAGAATTAACAATGCAAATAGAAACAAAAAAATTTATTATTGAAAAGACATTTGATAAGCAGAATGATGATGCGGTATATCCTCATGGTTGCAATATTGAGTTCTATAAAAATGACGTGTATCTCGAGGCTGAAATACTTTGGCCGATGGTCCAATTGGCAAAGGGCGAATTCTATTCGGCCGATCAATATTTTAAAGTAATAGAGAAATAATGGTGTTTTCATTTATACCTTTAGCTAGTGGCAGTTCAGGAAATAGTACGGTTATTGAAACTGATAAAACAAAAGTATTGGTTGATTGTGGGATATCATTTTCAAAACTGGTCAGTAAATTGAAAGAAGTTAATATCGATATTAAGGATATTTCCCGATTATATATTACTCATGCGCATGCTGATCATACTGCTGGACTTATATCGTTATTAAAAAAAACTAGTATCCCAGTCTATACTAGAAAAGATACTGCAACTGTCTTAAAACAGAAATATAAAAATGACCTATCAATATTAGAAAAGTTAATATTGATACAAAAAAAATTTAGCATTGTTGATGATTTAAAAATAAGTTATTTTAAATTACCTCATGATGGTTGGAATTTCAGTAATACTCAAGATGCGGGTGATCATATTGGATTTATATTTGAGTATGGATTATATCGATTATCATACATGACCGATTGTGGGCATTTGACGACTGGTGTGATGGAACTTAATAAATCCAGTGACGCCTATTTTATAGAATCTAATTATGATGATGAACTACAAATGAAGTCTTCTCGACCATGGGGCCTTAAGCAACGAGTAATGAGCGACAAAGGTCATTTGTCTAATGAACAAGCGGGAGACTATCTATTGGAATTAACGGATGTTAATAAAACACGACATATTTTTTTAGCCCATCTTAGCAGTCAATGCAATACGAAGGAACTTGCTATTTCAACTGTTAGCTCGAAGCTGAAGCAAAAATTCAGTAATTTAAATGATATTAGTGTTATGACCGAGTTACTTCGACGATACCATATCGCATAATCTTGGCAACCTATGCCTTGGCTTCGAATGGTTTATTTGCTAAGATATAGATACTTTATCAATTACTCCTGTGCTATGTTGATTTAATATGAATTGAGTTAAAAAATGAGCGAAATGGACAAAAAAATACCACCACAGAATATTGATGCTGAGCAATCTGTATTAGGTGCAATTCTGATAGATGCTGATGCAATACAACGAATTCTAGAACTGGTTAAACCAGACTATTTTTATAAAGAAACGCATAAAACGATTTTCCTTGTAATGCTAGAGCTGGTTAATAAGAGTGAACCCATCGATCTGGTAACCTTAACTGAACGTCTTCGAAATCAGGATAAACTGGAGTCCATTGGGGGTGCATCTTATTTGGCTGAGTTGGCCAACACGGTTTCAACTTCTGCAAATATAGAACACTATGCTCGAATAGTTGATGAAAAAGCGATGCTTCGAAATCTTATTTCTACAGGCTCCAGTATAGTTGAGAGTGCTTTTTCCCAAAATGTTGATACGACTGAAATCTTAGATCAAGCAGAGCAACGAATATTCGAAATTGCAAATAAACGTATAAAAAAAGGTTTTGTTCACATAAAAGATATTGTTCAAGAAGTAAGTGATCAGATTGAGAATATGGGAAATAACGAGGAACAAATACTTGGTTTATCATCCGGATATGTGGATTTAGATCGTTTAACTCAAGGATTTCAGAAGCAGGATTTAATTATACTTGCAGCAAGACCAAGTGTAGGTAAGACTGCGTTTTGTTTGAACATAGCAGCAAACATTGCATTAAAGAGTAAGAAAAATGTTGGAATATTTAGTCTTGAAATGAGCAAAGAGTCACTAGTTCAAAGAATACTTTCTTCGGATGCAGCAATTGAGGCAACAAAGATTCGCACAGGAAAGTTGAGTGATCAGGAATGGAAAAAATTAATGAATTCATTTGGCAGGCTGCATGAGGCAAATATTTTTATTGATGATTCTGCTGGGTTAAATGCACTGGAACTTCGAGCAAAAGCACGGCGAATACAAGCAGAAAAAGGCTTGGATATTATTATAATCGACTATTTACAACTGATGCATGGAACAAAAATTCGTAATGAGAATAGAACCCAGGAGATTTCGGAGATCGCGCGCTTACTAAAAGCGGTTGCAAAGGAGCTTAATGTTCCTGTTATTGCGTTATCTCAGTTAAGTCGAGCAGTTGAGCAGAGAAATGATAAAACGCCTAAATTGAGCGATCTTAGGGAGTCTGGTGAAATAGAACAAACAGCGGATCTTGTTATGTTCTTACACCGAGAAGATTATTATGAAGAGGTAACTACCCCTACCAGTGTCACTGATGTTATCATTGCAAAACATAGAAACGGCCCTATTGGGAGAGCAAGACTTGTCTTTAAAAAAGATATTACCAAATTTGTTTCAAAAGAACATAACGTAGATGCCTAAAAAAATATTCCTTTTTTTAATGATGATAATGCCAACAGTATTTCCTTATGACGTTACATCCAATGCTTTTCAACTTGATATTAGTAAAAATATTATAACTTTATCAGATAATGTGCAGATCCAAACAGATAGTTATCACTTCGTTTCAGATAAAGCCGTTATGGGCCTATATGACAATAAAATTAGAATAGAAGACCATTTCAAAATTAAATACATGGATCAAATCATTAATGGTGAAAGTATGGAGTTGGATAATAATAACAACGTTCTAACAGCAGATTATGTTGAACTCTATTTTTATAAGTATTTGTTAGAGGGAAGAAAAGTAAATGCAAGAGTTAACCAAGTGAGTATGAGAGATGTCATGATTACCTCCTGTCGTGGTGATAATAAAATAATGTATTTAAAGAGTGAAAATGTGAACATGTATCCTGCTTATGGGTTTTTAGTCGCTTTGAATTCAGTTCTGTACCTGTATGATGTGCCAGTATTATATTTCCCGGCTTATTTTATGGGAGATCGAAGATATAGCGCCTTTGCAAATAATAGTCTGATACCCGAAATAGGCTCAAATAAAGTGGAAGGGACATACATTAAAGAAAATTTACCTTATTATATGGATCCTAAAAACAATGGGTCAATACAGATCGGTTATCTTTCAAATTATGGGTTAAAAGCAGGATTCCAACATTATTCAATGTTATTTGACGGACAACATAAAAGCACGTTTGGACTTTATTACACATCAAAATATTGGCAAGGTAATCTCAAATATTCAGTGGCTCTTTTTAAAGAGGAGGTCAAGGAGAAATATTTCTTATCTTTTTTATTTAACAATGAAGCAATTTCAAAGCAAGTGAGTAATATTTATTTATCATATTTTCTTAAATATAACGAACTAATCAATGATCAAATTGTCAGTATACAACCCGGATATGAGTTTTTGACACATCTAAATCTCGATGATAAACATGAAGTGAATCTCTCTCTTGAGTTTTCAGATATTGAAGAAAATCATCAAACAAAAAACAATAGAATTAGCTATAGAGCGGATATTCAGACCAATTTAAAATACGGTGACATTAGTGTTACAAACATTGCGGGCTATTTCAGGCATATCTATTCCTCAAACAAGCAGTTTGAAAGTATTCAAGATAACATAGAAGTATTAATCCCAATCTCTATAGCGAATTTGTCCTTTGATTATGAACATATATTTAACTTTTTCGGTAGTTCACCATTTTATTTTGATATGTATCAAATTGACAGCTTCGATAAAATTGGGATGGGAATTAATTTTAAAATGGGTGTATTCGATTTGGGCTATAAATTAAGAAAACGATTATCTCAGGATTATTATTATTTCAGAAAATATGAAATTAGTATCCCCTATGAGTATTGTATGGACTTTATTATATACTGGGAAGATGTTAAAAAAGAGTTTGGAATAAGCATAAGGATTTAATTATGGATCAGAAAAGCCTCGTAAGAATTGTGGAGATGGACAATCTTATTAGAAATGGGAAATATCCTAACTGTAAATTTCTTCAGAAACACTTATGCGTGTCGGAGCGAACTGTTTTAAGGGATATCGATTTATTTAAAAAGTTGTTCAATGCACCGATTCGATACTCAAAAAGCAAAAATGGATACTACTATAGTGACCTATCTTTTGTTTTAAATGATATTAAATTAACTGAAGGGGATTTGTTATCCTTATTGGTTGGCCAAAATGTTTTGAACTTTTATAAGAATACTCCGTTTTATGACGATTTGCAGCGGTCATTTCAGAAAATTACAGTATTATTACCAGATTATATCCAAATTAGTGAAAATAACTTTTTTGATATATCGGTTGATATGTACGATTCTATGATGCTAAATAAAAAAAACATAAAAGTATTTAAGGCAATCCTTCAATCATTGGACGAGAAAAAACGATTAAAAATTGAGTATAAAGACATATTAGAAGATGAGAAGGTGTATAGTGTTGCGATCAGTCCTGGCAAAGTAAAGTTCTATAATGGCGAGTGGTATCTATCAGCTTTGAATCACATTACCGGCAAAAAAGTACAATTTAATATTAAAAGAATCGGTACAATAAGAAAATTAAAAGAAACAGCAATGGATTTTGATGTTAATGATGATGATGACCAACTAAGTATGACTCAGGAAAAGATGATAGTTATAGCCGAGTTCTCAAAAACAATATCGGCCGTAATTGCCGATAAGTTTGCTGAAAATGCTCATAAAGTTAAACGATTGTCTAATGGCAAATTGGAAGTTGAATTTGTTCAAACCGACATACACTCACTTTATCAGTGGTTATTATCATTTGGTTCGCACGTCGAAATTATTCAGCCAGTTATGCTTAGAAACAGGATTAGAAAAGATTTAATTAAAATGCTTTCGATGTATTAAAACTAGTTGCTAGAACTAACAGATGCTTTTTTAGTTAATCTGGATTTAATTCGTGCAGCTTTGTTCTTGTGAATAACACCTTTACGAGAAATTGTATCTACTGCTTTTATCGTTTCTTTTAGAACGCTTTCCACATCAGCTGATTTTGCGCCAATAGCCACATTTGTTTTTTTAATTAGTGTTTTTATTTTTGATCGATATTCTACGTTTCGATCTCTATCTCGTTCATTTGTTTTTATTCTTTTAATTGATGATTTTATATTAGCCAATTTACTACACCTCACTCCAAAGTCTTTTGAATTACGCTGTATGATATCAAATACTATTCTTTTTAGCAACGTTTATTTGTTGATCCTATATGTATTGCGGAGCAATAAATTAATGAAATTGATCCATTTATGAAATAGCATTTATATTTTAATGTTTTCAGGTATAATTGTATTATATATCAGTGGTAATTCTATACCTTGTAAAGGGTTATCGACAAAATAATTGATTGGTGATGTTTAAATGGAAAATGTATTTGCGGCAAATCAACCTAGAATTAATCCAACTCCAAATGTTGCGGCTATAAAAAGTGTTCAAACACCAACAACAGCTAATAAACCACCTGCTCCAAACAACTCGGGAATGCCTCCTGAACAGGGTGGTATCGCTCGACCGCCAATTGATAATATTTCAAATCAAGTTAAACAATCATCAACCATAACTCACATGCCAGTTGGACAAGTACAACCAGGAGTTCATGCTGAAAATACAGCAGCTGCTCAAGTGTTATCAAAGCAAACGATGGATAAAAAAGTCGAAAAGGATTTAAAAGATGAAAAAATGAGCACTGGAAAACCTTCGGAGGAGAATCATTCTATATTAAATGCAAGTGAAGAAGATTTGATAACCGATATGCGGGATACAATTGGAAAGAAGGCTATGCAGGTTACAAGAAAGGTTAACAGAAGTGCGTTTAAATATATGTATGACAACACCACATGGTTGAATAAAGAAAATGCTGTAGAAGCAGAAAAGTTTTTTACTATAAAAATACCTAAAGTACTTGCCAATGAGCTGAGTAAAATATTAAACAGTGCATTAGGTTTAGAAGATGATCTGGATAATGTTTAGTAAATGGATATCCAGTATCTAAAAGGTGTCGGCCCTGCCGTTGCCAAAAAACTGGAAAAACTGAACCTAAAAGATACAAAAGATGCACTGACCTTTTTCCCAAGTTCATATCAAGATCGACGAAGTATTCCAAAAATAATGAGCCTTGAACCTGGAAAGGATCAGTTCCTTGTCGGAAAAGTTAAAAGCATTCAGTCGATTAAAAAAGGACGATTCACAATTACCAATGCTTTTTTATATGACAACACCGGCGAGATAAAGTGCGTATGGTTTAATCAACCGTTTATAACCAAAATATTAACGATAAATAAACAGATTTTTGTTCATGGAAAACTCGAGTATGACAGCGCTCCAATGACAAAAGTAATGAAAGTCAGTGAATATGAGGTTGTGGAGAATAATAATATTGATCGAATAATGCCGGTGTATTCACTGACTAGTGGTATCTACCAGAAACAACTTAGGGCCATTATTGGAAGATCGCTAATTAAGGAGCTGAACCTGCTAAAGGATCCTTATCCAGAGAAATTGCTAAAAAAATACAATTTAATTCGGCTAAATGATGCAATTTTTAACTATCATTATCCGAAAGACCAACAAAGTTATAGTCAGGCGAAAAGACGGTTGGTTTTTGAGGATTTTTTTTATTTGCAATTATCATTAGCATTGCAGAAAAAAAGGGTTAAAATTCATGAAAAGGGAATCATGTTTGAATTTAAAAATACCTTGTCAAAACTCTACTTCGACTCCTTGCCCTATAAACTAACAAATTCCCAACTCCGTGTAATTCAAGAAGTTCGTGAGGATATGGGAAAAGAAACTCCAATGAATCGTATGATTCAGGGTGATGTTGGTGCCGGGAAAACAGAAGTGGCAATGGCTGCAATTCTTGTCGCGCTTGAAAATGGTTATCAAGTCGCAATTATGGCCCCAACTGAAATTTTAGCTTTTCAGCATTATCAGAAAATGATCAAGTATTTGCTTCCGCTCGATATAAGAGTGGAGCTTCTTGTTGGGAGTGTGGCAAAAAAGAATAAGGAACGAAAGTATTATTTAATTGAGACTGGTAGCGCACAAGTTGTGGTTGGTACTCATGCTGTGATTCAGGAAAAAGTTAAGTTTAGCAACTTAGGTCTTGCAATTATTGATGAACAACATCGGTTTGGAGTATTACAGCGATCAGCTTTGCTTAAGAAAAGTGGAGAGGTTATTGACCTATTGGTCATAACAGCAACTCCTATTCCGAGAACGCTCACGCTAACGTTGTATGGGGATTTGGAAAAATCGATTTTAGATGAAATGCCACCGGGTCGAACACCTATTAAAACTGTTTGGCTACGAAAAATGAATAGTGAATGGTTAAGTGTTATTCGTTCGGAGCTTGATAAAAAAAATCAGGCTTATTGGGTGTTCCCTTTGGTAGAAGAGTCAGAGAAAATTGATTTAAAAGCGGCAACAGAAGGACGAGAGTATATTAGCAAAGAAGTATTCCCTGAATATAATATCGGTTTGTTACACGGGAAAATGAAACAAAAAGAAAAAGATGATATTATGAAACAATTTAGGGAAAAAAAGATACAAATTTTAGTATCAACAACGGTAATAGAAGTTGGTGTCGATGTTCCAGATGCAACCATAATGGTTATTGAACATGCTGAACGTTTTGGTTTGTCTCAATTACATCAATTAAGGGGCAGAATTGGCAGAAGCGACAAAATATCAACATGTATTCTGCTAAGTCTGTCTCGATCAGAGAATAGCAAACAGCGATTGTCCGCCATAGTTGGAACAACAAATGGATTTGAATTGGCTGAAGTCGATTTGCAGCTTCGTGGTCCAGGTGACTATTTTGGAGCGAAACAAAGTGGATTGCCGACAATGTTCGTCGCAAATCTTGTTAAAGATGAGCCGATTCTTATGGAATCTAAGAAAATGGCTCAAGAGATTGCTGATAATATTGAAGATGAAGGCTATCTGTCAATCATTCATGAGTTAAAACAAAAACCGCACTTATACATAGGTAATGAAGGAATGAACTAAAATCTGTGGATAACTTCGTTAAATAACAAATTAATTTTGTTCAAAATTTGAATAAAATTGAATGAAATATTGAACCTTTTGTCTCGTCATATTTAAAAACGAGGGAGATACGTTCAAATGATCTATAAAATAATTTCTTTAGGTAATAATATTGAAAAAATGAATGCGATTAGTGATGAGTTAGTTCAACGATTAAAGACCGAGGACACAAAACAATTATTATCCAGATACATCAACTGTACTCAATATATCGATTATAACAGTGAACAAAACAAACGACATATTGCCTTACTAACAGAGCTTATATTTGATCGTGTTATTATTAATTATAACAGTGAAAATATTGATAAAGAAGCCAATTATTTAGATATTGATTTGGATGATGCTCATAAAGCATTATTTGCCGTTACAACAAGAATAGAAAATAATATTTCAGATCCGGCTTATCGTCATAAAGCATTGAAATTTATAGCATGTGTTATCAGATTAAGGCGAAATCTGTTTAAACATTTATTTCAAAAAGATAAAAATTTATTAATAGATCTTACTGATAATTTATTAAAAATTTTAAAAGACCCAAACACCATCAATAAAGATCGTTTGTTGGTTCTTCTAATTATTGGGCGTTTAAGCAAAACGGTGCAAGATGATTTTCTTTTTAATGGACCTAATGCAGTTGAAGCAAATAATTTTCTAACAAGCATCGGCCAAAACATCAGAGATTTTTTTAATTTAAATCTAAGAGAATATAAAAAGTGTTTATTCACAATTAGAGGTGAGTTGATCAGTGAGTACTTTATTGCGGTTCAAAAAATTGCGATGAAGGTAAAGGGCGATTTTAAAAAAGATGTTAAAGCAGATATGAAAGACCTTTTAAGTAATCACCCAGCACATATCAATATGCCATTTTTGCAAATTACACCAACAGGCAATGGCCGAGAGGTCCTGTTTAATGTCATGAAATCATTTGGTTTTTTAGCAGAAAAGGAAGATTTCGGATTTCTACTTAGAAAAATAAAAGAAGTGAAGATGAACAGTATTGATCATATCGAATCCTTACTAAGGAGTATTTTGTATAACTGGAAGTCATTTCGCGAATCTGAAGGAGATGAAGTATTTCTTATCAATGATTTAGCATATGGAATCCTTGAAAATATCTTGGAGAACACAGCTTCTTTAAGAATTGTATCAGCAATCGTCATTAATTATATTGAGGTTGGTGATTTCCAGAGGATAATGGACTACATCGATCTGCATATCGGTTCTGACAATAACTATGAGTCATCAAAAGCCGCCTGTGCAGCAGTGACAATGTCAAACGATGAGTATATTAACGAAATACCGCTTGAATATATTTCAAAAATTATGGATCAATATAGTTATAAAGTATCCGTTAGTATTCGGTTTTGGAAGGCATTTGAACGATTGTCATCGGAACAATTAATAGCAAAGGGTATTGATTCTTCCGTCATTATGTCATTTATGCTCTCTAATTTAAATAATTTACACCAAGCAATTATTGAGGGGGGGAATGAATCCACTCCTTTAAAAGATAAAATTAATTGTTATTATGAAGCTTTTAGAATGGGGCTTAGTGTTTTGGATAAAGTGATAGGTAAAGATGATTTTCTCTCAATTCTGAATAAAATTGAATCTCTTTCATCTGGAACAAATGAAATGTCTAAATGTTTTATGTCGGACGAACACATTATGAATGGATTAGTTGATTATTTGATAAAAAAATCGAAGGAGCATGGAATTGAAGAGACTGTTTTTTATAAATTGCTCAATTTTTCTTCAAGATATGATGAAGAAAATCCGATCAGAAAACACATAATATCTCAATTGAGTAGTACAGCCATTGTAGGTATTGATGATGCGTTATTAACGGAGATTGAAAAAAATGAATTAACTCACGGAATATGCGAAATTCTCGTGTACAGAGGCAAGGCAGATATGTTAAAGGCATATTATGAAAATAAAATGAGTCAGGATAAAGGTGATAATTCATTAATCCTTCAGCGTATTAATGAATTGCAATTAGAAGTTGTACATAGTAAAAACGTTATTATGGGTGGTCTGAATGAAAATAAAACGATGTTGATTAGTATGAATAATCAACTAAGTTCTGTTTTTGCTAATAGTTATCAAATTTTGAAACAACAAAATGACGGTTCGGACGAAATATCGAAACTACGTGATGTTTTTGATCAACTATATGACTATCAGACTAAGATTTATGAATTGATTAATAAACCAAAAGAGAGTACTTTTCATATGGCAGATAGTGTTCAGTTTAAAATTAAATTGCCGATTCCGGGGATTGACCTAAGTATCGATGTAAAAAACATAATCAAAGCCATCGATGATGGATATTTAAAAAACAAGCTGATGACACCAAAAGAACTTTGGAAATATTTAAAGGATAAATTCATTCAGGAAAAAGAAGACGTCGTGATATAATAACCACTTATGATTGTATTAAGCGGAATCTATAAGAGCAAAAAACTGGAGTTTAAAAGTAGTTTAATTCGGCCCACATCATCAAAAGTTAAAGAAGCATTGTTTTCTATCATCGGCGATACGATAAATGGTAGCCATTTTTTGGATTTATTTTGTGGTACAGGTGCTGTTGGGATTGAAGCATTAAGTCGCGGTGCATCTGAGGTTGTCGGAATTGACCTAAACATCAATATCGCAAGTAAAAATATTAAAACACTGGGATTAAATTCCTTTAAGTTGTACCGTAATGATTCGTTAAGAGCATTGGATGTTTTAAGTAAGCGCAAGATTAATTTTGATCTTATCTTTATTGACCCCCCTTATGATTATCCAGAATATAAAGCTTTATTGTTAAGTATATCCAAATTTGATATACTTAAAACTGGTGGCAAGCTTTTTGTAGAAATGGATAGCATTGATTTGGCAGATGAAAAATTTAATAGCCTTAAGCATATTAAAACCTATGGTTATGGTCAAACGAAGATACTATATTTTATAAAAGAATGACAAAAATAGCTGTATATCCTGGTAGTTTTGATCCTGTTACAAATGGCCATATTTCTATAATTAAAAGAGCATTAAGAGTATTTGATCACCTAATTGTTGCGGTATCACAGAGTGATCCAAAAAAACCTTTTTTTACTATTGAGGAGAGATGTGATTTTATAAAGTCCCTTGATCTAAAAAATGTGATAGTCAAACCATTTGATGGATTGTTGGTGAATTTTTGCAAGACTGAAAACGTTCAGGTTATGGTTAGAGGTCTACGGGCGGTATCAGATTTTGATTATGAATTTCAGTTGGCTTTGGCAAATAGGAGAATGGATCGAGATATTGAGACGATATTTTTAATGACGGACTACAAATATTCTTATTTGAGTTCATCGCTTATAAAAGATATGGCTAAGTTTAAAGGCAATATCGAGGGTTTGGTTCCAGTACATGTAAATAAAGCGTTACAGGAAAGGTTTTCTTAGTATGGAAATATTTGATTTATTAGATGAACTAGTCGCTCAAATTCTAGAAGGAAAGAGATATCTGTTTATGGATGCGAATCATGTAGTTCTGAAAAAAGATGAACTGATTGAAACCATAGATGTGATTAGAAAAATGATTGATGAGAAGTATAAAATTCTTAAAACGAAGTTAGTTGAAGATATGGATAGTTCTTTAGTCCAAGAGGTATCAAGTTTAAAAAATAAAAAGCGTGAAGAAGCATATAATGAAAATAATGAAGCAAAAGATATTGTTATGTCTGCAAAACAGGAAGCAAGAGAGATAAAGGAAGAAATTGACGAGTATGCTGATAAAATATTGGAAAATTTAAAATTGACAGTATCGAAGTTTAAGCGAAAACTATTGAAATTAGATACGGTTATTGATTTAAGCAGAGATAGAATTCAGAAAACCGCTTACTATGCGGATAACGAAGAGGAGAATGAGGATGAGGAATGATAGAAGAAAGAATAATGAACTTAGAAAAGTAACGATTACAAGGGGAGTGCTGGATTTTCCGATGGGATCGGTTATGATTGAATGTGGAAAAACAAAAGTATTAGTGGCGGTAAATATTGAGAATAACGTTCCATCATTTAAAAAAAATAGCGGAGAAGGATGGCTAACCGCAGAATATAATATGATGCCGGGAAGTACCGACACTCGAATGAACCGAGAACGTTTTAAAGTTTCAGGTAGAACCTATGAAATTCAACGACTCATCGGTCGATCACTTAGAATGGCCGTTGATCTTAAGTTGCTGGGTGAAAGAACCATCACCATCGATGCGGATGTTATTCAAGCAGATGGTGGTACTCGAACCGCTTCTATTACTGGCGCTTACATTGCCCTTGAGGAAGCCTTGAAAAAGTTAACCAAAAAAGAGGGATTGAAAAAGAATCCGCTGAAAGAGAAAGTTGCTGCTATAAGTGTCGGTGTCGTTGGCGGAGTTCCGATGCTTGATCTAAACTATATAGAGGATTCCTCAGCTGATGTGGATATGAATGTTGTCATGACTGAATCTGGTAAAATTATCGAATTACAGGGAACGGCTGAATCCCAACCATTTGAGAGAGAGACGCTTAATGCGCTTTTAGACCTTGCATCAGAAGGGCTAAAAGATTTATTTGCTATTCAAGGGTGAGAAAACAGAATATATTTTTAATAGGGATGATGGGTGCAGGAAAATCATCCGTTGGTAAAAGTCTATTAGAAGTATTCCCATCATATAAATTTGTAGATATCGATTCTCAAATAGAATTGGATTCAAATATGCCAATTTCTGAAATATTTAAAAAAATGGGTGAATCTGAATTTAGAATCATGGAAACAAAAATGTGTCTTTCTGTTTCAAAAACTACAAATCAAATAGTTTCTACTGGTGGAGGGATTATTCTTAATCCTGAAAATGTGAAGTGTATGAAATCTAGCGGTATCATATTTTGGCTATATGCCGATAATGAAACGCTAATGAGCAGAATAAAGGATGAACTCCATCGTCCACTAATCAATACATCAAAAAATTCAGAGGAAGTATTGGAGACGATTACATCAATCATGGATAAACGGTTTAATCTTTATCGCGATGCAGCGGATATGATTGTTAATACCTCTCAGCTTTCTGTTGAAGAGTGCCGAAATGTTATTATAAATGAATATGAAAGGTTGAAACAATGTCTCAATTAAGAGTTCACTTAGGTAATAACAGTTATGATGTCATTTTTGATCAGGATATTGATTTAACAAATTATCTATCTGATTATCAGAATAAAAAAATATGCTTAGTTTCAGATAGCAATGTATATCCGTTGCATGGAGACAAAATGTTAGAGAAACTGATGTATCTGTCATCAAAAGTATACTCTTTTATTTTTCCCGCTGGGGAAGTGAATAAAACCTTGAATCAGGTAATGCAGTTAATCGATTTGTGTATTGAGAATCAATGGAATCGAGACGATTTAATTATTGTTTTAGGTGGGGGTGTTGCCGGTGATATGGGGGCATTTGCCGCGTCAGTTATCTTGAGGGGGATTGATTGTATTCATGTTCCGACAACGCTATTAGCACAAGTTGACAGTAGTATTGGCGGGAAAACAGCAGTCAATCATCCTTTAGGAAAAAACTTAATTGGTACGTTTTATCAGCCTAAGAAAGTCTTGATTTCTAGTGAATACCTACAGACTCTCAGTTTGAGAGAGATTCAAACCGGATTTGCTGAGGTTATAAAATATGGAATTATTCAGAGCGAAGTTTTATTCGATTTTTTAATAGGGTGGTTTGATAAGAATGACATTGATAATTACAAATCATTTCCGCTCTCATTCTGGCAAGATGTTGTTTGGTCCTGTGCACAAATAAAAGCAGATGTCGTCAGCAAGGATGAAAAAGAGTCGTCACTAAGAAAGATACTAAACTATGGGCACACATTTGGTCATGCGATTGAAAAACTGACATCTTTTAGCCGGTACACTCATGGAGAGGCTGTTGCTATTGGGATGAATGTTTCAGCATATCTCGCATGGAGACACGGAATATGTAAAGAATGTGTGTATATACAGCAAAAGAAATTAATTCAAAAAATTGGTTTGCCGATCGAAATAGATGCTGACATCAAAACACAAAGCATAATCAGCACAATGCGACTTGATAAAAAAGTATCGGATGGCAAGCTGACATTGATATTGCCAGAATGTATCGGTAAAGTTAGAATAGATAATAGTATTGCTGAATTAGACATTTTTAACTTACTTAAGGAATATCGAAATGAGTAAAATTCCAAAAATATTAATTATTAATGGCCCAAATTTAAATATGTTAGGTAAGCGTGAGCCAGAAATATATGGCGATAAAACTCTCGAAGATCTAGTAAAATATTTAAGCGATACGTTTAAGGGAAAAACGGATCTTGTCTTTTATCAGTCCAATATTGAAGGGGAATTAGTAAGTCGCATTCAGCAAGCGGATGAGGAGAAGTTTGATGGAGTTATTATGAATCCAGGTGCCTATACTCATTATTCATTGGCTTTGCATGACGCAGTAAAATCGATAAATATTCCTGTGATAGAGGTTCACATCAGCAATATTTATGCTCGTGAAGAAGCCCGTCATACATCTGTTATTGCGCCTGCAGCAATTGGCCAAATCAGCGGATTTAATTTTAAGAGCTACGTTTTGGCAATTAACTATTTTCTAATCTAGTGTTTAGAAGAAACGTACTTAAAAATTATTCCAATCTTCGAGATATGGTGTCCAGTCAATTCAATGATCTCGTTTCAATTAAGACAAAAAAAGAAATCAAATACATAAAAAAAGCATGTAAGATAACGGCTAAAATTTATAAAAAAATTATAGAACATGATTTGAAACCCGGAGTTACAGAAATTGATATTGCGAACAAAATTTATAAGTATAGCCAAAAAATGGGTGCAGATAAAGATCTTGCGTTTCCTTCAATTGTTGGGTCTGGGCCAAACTCTTCTTATATTCATAGCAATCCAGGGAAACGGAAGATACAAAAAAATGATATCGTGCAATTTGATTTTGGAGTGAAATATAAGGGGTACTGTTCCGATTTTTCACGAGTCGTATATCTTGGTCAGCAAGACGATAAAAATAAGGACCTAAATCAATATTATATCTTAGTAAAAAAAGCCCAAATTCAGTCGATTAAATTACTTGCCAAAAGAATCACATTTCAGAAAATAGATGCTAAAGTAAAAGAATTATTTAACCGAAATAAAGTGGATTATAATTATCTTCATAGTTTGGGGCATGGATTAGGGACATTTATCCATGAATATCCGAGACTGTCTTCAGAGGCTAAGCCAGATTTAAAACCAAAAAAAGGAATGGTGATAACGATTGAACCGGGGCTTTATTTCCCTGGCAAATATGGTTTCCGTATTGAAGATACGATTCTCATAACAAAAAAAGGCTACAAGATTCTGACAAAAGCGTCCAATAAATTTTTTCTAATCCACCACTAAAAAAGCATATAAAATTTACAGATAAAGAAACCCTGAAACCATTAATAATAATGGTTTTTTTCTATATACTAGATAAAGGAAAAGAGGGGTATATTGTACCCAAAAACAGGAGTAATTAAATAAATTG
>MFRH01000040.1 GCA_001783275.1 Candidatus Margulisbacteria bacterium GWF2_35_9 | reverse complement strand
AATAGACATCTTGAAGTGTAATTTTTTTCATATTAAAACATGTTTTAACCGACCCCGCCGCATAAAACTCTTTATCAGGATATTCTCGTTTCAAACGGTCTATCAACCCAACCTCAGTTCCAACAATGAATTTTTTTTCTTTTGAATCCCTTACAAAAGTCATCATACCATTTGTTGAAAGAATCTCGTCTGCAAGATCAATTACCTCGGGGTTACACTCAGGATGAACCATTAACACTGCCTCCGGCATTGCATTCTTAGCTCTTCTGACTTCATCGGCAGAAATTCGAGCATGAACATAACAATGACCGGTCCAAAGGATTATCTTCTTTTTAGTAAAACGTTGGCAATAGGATCCGAGGTTCTTGTCTGGTACAAAAATGATCTCGTCCGAATTAATATTTTTTATTACCTCAATTGCATTGGATGAGGTACAACAAACGTCTACTTCTGCCTTAACTTCAGCAGACGAATTTACATAGGCAACAACCGCTGCCTTTGGATGTTTTTTTCTTAATTCACTGACATCCTCGGCTGTAACCATATCTGCCATTGGACAACCAGCATCATTCTGAGGAAGCAAAACGGTTTTATCTGGGGACAATATTTTAGCGGTTTCTGCCATAAACCGAACACCGCAAAACACGATACACTCTGCATCACTTTTAACAGCCTTACGCGCTAAATCAAGAGAGTCACCCAAATAATCAGCTATCTCCTGAATTTCAGGTCGTTGGTAATTATGAACCAACAAAACAGCATGTCGTTCTTTCTTTAATTTATTGATATTTGCAACAAGGTCTTTCTTTAACATTGAAGCTAATTATATTACAAAATAAAAGGGCTTTACAGCTTTTTATCTCTCTATGCTTTTTATCTCTCTATTTTGCTAAAACAAATTTTTCAATATATTTCCAATTACTCGTTTTCTTAGCTGTCACTATTTGATGAAATTTTTGACCTAACGCATTCGATAATTTACTCCACAATTCTTCCTTAAGAAAGGAATTCATTTTTAGCCAATTTCCCCAATTTTCCTTGCCATTTTTTGTATATAAATCCCAGTTCCCATTCCAATCCCAACTATATTCTGTTTTCTCGGGAACTAAATTTTCTTCTTCAAATAGTTCCTTAATTTTTTCAAGTGTTTTTTCAAGATCAAATGCTGGCTCATTACATAAATTTAAATTATCCATTGTTTACCCTCCCATTTTGCCCTGTTTTTTATTATATCGTTATAAATCAAATGGAACTTGCATTTGGAAACAAAAAAATGATTAATCAAATTACAGCAACTAATTCAGGATATATTCAGACTTCACTTTGGATTGGGAAACAAATCTAATCCCTTCTTTTTCAAGTAATTCTCTCTGAGCATCTTCACCGCCAAATGCAAAACCTTTGGAAAGAGAGCCATCTTTGAAAACAACACGGTGGCAAGGTATCACACCCGGTTCTGGATTTGAATGAAGTGCGTATCCGACAACACGAGGATTAATTCCAAGTTGTTTTGCAACAACTCCATAGCTTGCGACTTTACCCATTGGAATTCTTTTTACAATTTCATATATAGCGATAAAAGTTTCGCCAGGCACTCTATTTGATATTATGTTGGGTCTTTGCTGCAGTAATTGTATTTTTTAGAAGCATGGCAATTGTCATTGGCCCTACTCCACGAGGAACAGGCGTAATTCTTGAAACAAATGGTAGAACATCCTCATAATCCACATCACCATAAAGTTTTCCATCCACTCGATTTATACCGACATCAATCACAACAGCACCAAGTTTAATGTATTCTTTAGTAATCATTTTAGTTCTACCTATTGCAGCCACTAAAATATCTGCCGTTTTTGATATTCCAATTAAGTCCTTTGTCTTAGAATGACAAACTGTCACGGTTGCATTACGCTTAAGGAATAGATGAAACAATGGCTTCCCGACGATATTGCTTCGGCCAATAATCACAACATTCTTTCCCTCAATCGCAATCTTTTCTCGATCAAGCATCTCGATTACTCCGGCAGGAGTACAAGAGACTAATCTTGCTTCACCTAAAACCAATTTCCCTAAGTTAACCGGATGCAGACCATCGACATCCTTGTCTGGAGAAATAGCATTAATAACAACTTCTTCATTAATCTGCTTAGGGACTGGTAATTGCACTAGAATTCCATGAACAGTTGAATCATTATTCAACTCTTCAATAATACCAAGAAGTTCTTTCTGACTACTTTCTTCTGGCAATCGTATAACATTGGAGTTCATGCCTATTTCTTTAGCCTGACGTTCCTTGCTGGCAACATAAGTTAAAGAAGCAGGATTTTCTCCTACTATAACAACTGTTAATTTTGGGGTTATTCCCTGACTGATTAATTTTTCAACATCTAGCTTAACATCATTCTTAATTTGTTGTGAAATATCTGTGCCATTAATATTTTTATTATCATTCATCATACCCGTATTATAAAGTGGATAAAAAATCTACGCAATCTTAAGCTTATTATTTCAAAATATTGCTTAGATAAACATATCCCTATATACTTATTTTTGAAATTTCACAAAATTAATGTTTAATATTCTTCTTATTCGGGCATAGCAGTTACATATACAATCGATAGAAAGGATAAACCATGGTTAAACTAATAAAGTTTTTTATTTTTATTTTAGTTCTAGGTGTAACTATTGCCTTTACTCTAACAAATATGATTAATATTGGCTCTCCAAAAAGTGAGGTAACTCGAATTATGGGAGCGCCACAGAAAACGATTCAAAGTGCTAGTAGTGAAACATGGTTTTATGATGAATCCAGCATCACCTTCAAAAATGAAAAAGTAGCTGAGTGGAGCAATCTCGGTAATTTAAAAATCTCTATAGGAACGATAAATCAAAATGCTGCACCAATAAAATGTGGATCAACCAAAGATCAAGTTATCGCTGCGATGGGAACACCCTCTGGCGTTATTAATAATACCAATCAAGATATTTGGTTTTATGAAGCCTCATCTATAATCTTCATTAATGGCAAAATTTCTTCTTTAAATAATAAAGGCAATTTATTCATTTCAGAAACTGATGAAGAGTATAAAGGACCGGACTTTCTAGACAAAGAAAAAATAATTATTTCAAATAAAAATGCACAATATTCTACTGGGAAAATAGTTGATCTGTTTAACTATCGATCGATTAAAGGATGCGATTTATATCACTTAGCTGCTTCTAATTCATATTTTAACAAGTATGGAAGTCCACAAAGATAATAACTAAGTTTTTTTACTAGACCTGCATAGATGATGCAAGCCTAGTAATTAGTAACTATTTCAAGAAAATAACTCTTATGACCGCTGTGGATACTAGTGTAATTAATAAAAACAGAAAAATATAGCTAAGGATTCTTATCACTTTCTTTTCCCATACTTTATTAATTACATTCGCTACATCGTAATGAATTATCATCAGCGATGGAATTAAAAATAAAGTAATAATGGTAGCAAATCCAAGCCCATATGCCAAAGACATTGTCATTGGAACTAAAATAAAGTCAGTCCCACCCCAACCATAGACGGTAGGCAACAAACCCAATACAGTTGTAACTGAAGTCAAAATAATTGGGCGCAATCTTGTTTTTGCACCCTTAACTACATTTTGAAGAAACTCATTCTTGTTCTTAAAATTTCCCTCTTTATTAAGTTTATTTATATAATCAACCATAATAAGAGAATCATTTACTATAACACCTGTTAAACCAACAAATCCCATTAATGACGGGAAACTAAAGTTCTGTCCATGCAAAACAAAAGCCCATATTACCCCAATAAAACCAAAAGGAATTGCAGCAAGGATAATCATCGGTTGTAAGATCGAATTAAATAATAAAATTAATATGAACCATATCCCAAGAATGGCAATAATGAGAGATATCATTAATGATTTTAACGAATCCTTTGCGCTTTCTGCCTCCCCGGAAGTGATAATTTCAACATCCGGATACTTATCCGCCAATGTTTCTTTATAATATTCTTTAGCTTTATTTATTGCTTCTAGAGACGTCATCTTCGTTTTATCTAAATCAGCACTGATTGATATTGTGCGTTGATTATTGTATCTGACAATCTCAAGAACGCTCTTGCTCTTCTCAAATCTCGCAAATCGCTTCAATAAAACCAATTTACCCATCATGTTTCTAACTGGTAAATTTAATAAATAATCCATATTGCCACGATATTTTTCATCTAATATAACGCGATAATCAACCTCTTCATTATCTTTTCTGATTGAAAATAGAACAACTCCTTCGTATGCTGTTCGAATCGTTGATGCAACATCATAAACACTCAGGCCTAACTCAGCCATTCGTTCATAATCAATTTTCAACTTATACTCATCCTTCTGCTCCGAAACATCGGTTTTAGGATCAATAATCCCATTAAAGGTTTTCACATAGGCCAACAGTTCATTCCCAGCATTTAAGCGCTGAGCATCTGAATCACTTACCAACCGGATATCAACTGGCTTTCCTAAAGGAGGACCATTATATTCTTTCTCATAGCTTATCTTGAACAAGTTTTCATAAGCTCTTGTTTTCAGTTTTAACTCTTCCATAATGTCATTAGCATCTCGAACTCGTTTTGCTTGTGGCGTAAGATAAACGAAGATAATTCCTAAATGAGTATGGACGCCGGTTTTTGTATTGGAATATGTTGAGTCGGTTCCAACACGTGCTCCAAAAGAAGCCAATTCTTTCTTGGGTAACGTTGCAACCACTTTCTCGACATTCGTCATCATATCCGACATTTTTTTCAGTGAAGTGCCATTTGGAGCTTCCATTTTAATATAGAACGTATCCACATCTCCACTGGGCATTGTCTCAAACTTTAAGGTCTTTGATGCAACAATAACACTAAAAATAAAGAACACAATCCCAGCAAAAACAAATAAGTATTTGCGTTTTAATATTTTAGACAACAATTTTTCATAAGCATTTTCTACTTTCATCACCCATTTTTTCTTTTTAACTACTTTTGGGTTCTTTTCCTTGTGCATCATATGGGATGGTAAAATAAATAATGATTCATATAACGATGCCATCAACGTAACAATAACTATAATCGGCAATATCTTCATAAACTTACCCATTAATCCTGAAACAAATAAAAACGGCATAAATGCAACGACAGTGGTAAGAATCGTTGTAATAACTGGAATTGCAACCTCATATACGCCCTCTTGAACTGCTTTAAGGTTAGAATCACCTTCCTCCTTGTGGCGTTTTATGTTTTCTGCAACCACAATTGCATCATCCACAAGCATACCAATTACAATAATAAATCCACCTAAAGAGATTGGATTTATGCTCATACCCAACATATTGATAACAATAAAAGCAATTAATAACGAAAAAGGTATGCCAAAAGCCGTCCAAATTGCTGTACGAAAATCCATCATCGCTTTTAAACAGATAAAAACCAAAACAAAACCCATTAATGCATTAACCAAAACTATCTTTATTCGATTTTTTGTAAACGTTGATTTATCGTTCACAAACTCAACAGTTAATTTTGGATCCAACCTTAACATTTCTTTATTAACAAGTTTTTTGACATTTCGAATTGTACGAATAACATCAGCCTTTTCTTTTTTGACTATTGCAAGAGAAATACCGTTTGTACCATTTGAGCGAACATACATGGATGGCTCGGCAAGAGTATCTTCCACTTTTCCTAAATCAGAAATACGTAGTGTTTTCCCACCAAATACGGCACGAACGATCACGTTTTCAATCATTTTCTTATTAACCAATTCTTCATTGGTAATAATACCCTTTTCTTGATCATATCCTTTTAAAGTTCCTCCACTTAAACGAATGTTGCGTGCCTTTAAACTATTCACTACATCATTAATTGGAGTTTCAGTATCTATTAACTTATAGGGATTTAATGCAATATGAAGTTCTTTATCCAAATACCCGACCTTTGTTACTTCTTTAATTTCAGGCATTTTTTCTATTTTTGTTGATAAATAATTGGCAATTCTCCTCAATTCTAGAGAATCCTCATGTGCCAGAGCGACTTCAATAATTGGTAAATTTGTCATTTTCACTTCAAATAATGATGGTTTTAATGCCTCTATAGGTAGCTCAGTAACTCGATCGATGGCCTTCTGAATATCCATTTTTGTTTTTTCTGCTTCATCGGTAGTTAAGTCATCTTCTAGGTTAATGATTACTCGCGACACATTTTCATAACTTGTAGATTGTATATTTTTAATATTCTCAACACCTTTTATGGCATCCTCTAGCGGAATAGTTACCTTTAGTTCAATATTCTCAGGTGACGCACCAGGATATATTGTCGTATAATACAATTGATATAGGTCCACTTCAGGCATACTTTCACGTTTAAGGGATGTGATGGAAATAACCCCGAAAATCAATATCGCTAATAGTATTAAATTTATAAGCAGTTTTCTTTCAATAAAGTAATTTAACAGTTTTCTCAGCATTCTTTTCTCCTTTATTTATTTAAATCCGGCACTATGTTTTTAACATAATCAAATAGTTGATCATCAAAAGACATCCTTTGAACCATTAATTTATAGCCAGCAATTTCACTTTGCAATAACGTATTACGGTTACTAAGTAATTCGCTCTGAGTATCCACAACTGTTTTTAAAAATACTTTTCCTGACTCATATCGCTTTAATTCCTGCTGAAATCTTTGATTAGACCATTCCACTATCTCCTGATATCTTTTGATTGAGTTTTTGTTTTCAACAAGTGTCGATTCCAATTTATGATTGATAACTTCTAAATTCTTTTGAGTCAAAATCCATTCATTTTCCAATTGTTTAGTTTTCTCTTCCGTCTCTATTAACTTCCCGTTAATATCATGCCCTTCAAGATCAACATCCATCTGAAACCCTATCGTATAATCGGTCTTTCCAAAATCACCGAATATTCCGGTTGGAGAATTGCTTAAATCATACTGTTTAACATTAGCAAACATATTCAACTTAAGTTTTTTGTTTTCTATAATGTTTTCTATATCTAGCTTTAAAGAGTCAAATCTTAATTTATATATTTCTTCTATTCTATTGCGCTTCCGGTCTCCTGTTATATTTTTTATTACATACTCAGCAGGAACCAAAGCAATTTCGGACCAACTGTTACTTTTTATGGCCTTTCTACCGATTTTATTAGAGATGGTCTCAACGATGATATTTAATTGATTCAATTGTGCGGCCATCATATCTTCAGTTTTTCTAAGTCCTTCTTTAGATCGGAGTAAATCCGTTATGCTAATAAAATCATTAGCGTATTGTTTTTCAACTTGGCTATGAAGTTTTACTAAATTCAAATAATGTTCATTTGTCGTTTTCAGTGATAAATAAACCAATACCCAATCATAATATAATAGTAGTTGTGTTTCAAAATACTTTTCTGCTTTAGCCTCATCCTGAATTTTGCTCAACTTTTCAGCAATTTCTGTCTTTCTGACCGGATATTGAACCATATTACCCATAAAGTTTTGTACTAATGGTTGATTTGCTGCTATGTATAAATATGGCTTATAGGACTTACTCGCACCATATCCAACGATTGTCATTTCGCTCTGTTCATAAGCATACCCAACAGATAAAGCCGTTCCGCTTTCTCTTAACAATTTAGACACATGAACATCTGCAGCGATAGTATTCATATCATTAATATAAGCCGAACCCGATGCCATAGTCTTAAAAAATCCTTTTGATACCTGTGAGTTTAACTTCCAGTCATAAACTCCTTTTATTGACATATTTTGTCCTAATATACTTTTTGAGTCTGAAAAAATATTTTTATATTCACTATCATTTTCAATCAACTGTTGCAAATACGAGTAAAGTGATAATGTTTCACCATTTGCAAAACTAAAACCTAACGTTAAAACTATTATAAAACTAATTATTTTTTTCATTTTATACTCCTTATTCAATAATCATTTTCAACGCATTCATTATCAATTCTTTTCATGCAGTCCAAACACGGATTAATCGTAAACACCTCTGGAGCTTCTGCAACTTCAACAAGCCAGTTTCTTTCAGCTTCTATATGATTTTTCATTTGTGACATATGAAGATCTACTCTTCTAAATTTATTTTTGTATTTATCCTCTTCTCTATTCATACACTCTTCATGATCCTTCTTATGTGTATCCATAAAGGAGATCATTCCCTCTAAATGCTTAATAGCTATATTTGCATATTCTCTAATTTCATTAGAACTTCTTCTTTTATTACAAATTAATGCCAAATTGAATCCATAGAATTTTGGATATAAGCCTTTAAAAGCGATTTCTTGTAAAACATCAAATTCTTCCTGCCCTTTTTTTGTAATGCTATAGATTGTTTTCTCAGGACGCAAACCATCTTTAGTACAATTAAATTCCTCGATTTTACTTTCTAACAATAATTTTTTTATCGAATGGTAAATGGACCCTATCTTTATGTCAGTCCAATGATTCATTCCACGATGTTCTAGTACTTTAATTATGTCGTATCCACTTTGTGGACCTAATTGATCTAAAAAACCTAAGACTACCATATGAGAAATATTAAACATTCTGCCTCCTTTTAAACAATTAAATGAATTATAATATATTCAATTTTGAATAGTCAATGTTTAATATATTAAATTGCTATAGTTAACGAATAAGTCAGTCAAATTAACTTTGAAGAAGAATAGAATTTTGTTGAAGTAAATTTAATTTGTAAAAGTGATAGAATCAAAACCCTTATTAAACAACTAATCTCACCTACGTCTCTATAAAATAATAACGCCAGCAAATGCTGGCGTTATTATTTATAATGAAAAAAAGCTTGCTGGCAATGACCTACTCTCCCACAAAGTCGCCTATGCAGTACCATTGGCGCGGAAGGGCTTAACTTCTGTGTTCGGGATGGGAACAGGTGTAACTCCTTCGCTATAGTCACCAGCAAGCTTTTTAAAAAGCTAACTTATTTTCTAATTTATTATTTTTTTTTATAAACGTCAATGTTTTTAGTAATTTTCTACAATTCAAACCTTTATAGTAAACCGTTCGAATAGATTAAGACCTCGACCAATTAGTATCAGTCAGCTAAACACATTACTGTGCGTACACCTCTGACCTATCAACCTGGTAGTCTTCCAGAGGTCTTACTCCCATAAAGGGATGGGAAACCTAATCTTGGGGTCGGCTTCGCGCTTAGATGCTTTCAGCGCTTATCCGTGCCAGTCGTAGCTACCCGGCGTTTGCTCCTGGCGGAACAACCGGTACACCATTGGACTGTCCATTCCGGTCCTCTCGTACTAAGAACAGCTCCCCTCAAGTTTCCTGCGCCCACAGCGGATATGGACCAAACTGTCTCACGACGTTCTGAACCCAGATCGCGTACCATTTTAATGGGCGAACAGCCCAACCCTTGGAACCTGCTCCAGCTCCAGGATATGACGATCCGACATCGAGGTGCCAAACACTTCCGTCGATGTGAACTCTTGGGAAGTATAAGCCTGTTATCCCCGGGGTAACTTTTATCCGTTGAGCGATGACCCTTCCACGCGGAGTCACCGGATCACTAGGTCCGACTTTCGTCCCTGCTCGACATGTCCGTCTCGCAGTCAAGCTCCCTTATGCCCTTACACTCTACAGACGGTTTCCAATCGTCCTGAGGGAACCTTTGAGCACCTCCGTTACTTTTTAGGAGGCGACCGCCCCAGTCAAACTGCCCACCAAACTATGTCCGCTTACCAGATAATGGCAAACGTTAGAATTCCTAAATATCAAGGGTGGTATCTCAAGGATGGCTCCACCGGAACTGACGTCCCGGTCTCAAAGCCTCCCACCTATCCTGCACGTGATATCCAAAAAGTCAAAGTCAAGCTACAGTAAAGCTCCACGGGGTCTTTCTGTCCTGCTGCGGGTAATCCGTATCTTCACGGATAATCCATTTTCACCGAGTCCCTCGTTGAGACAGCTCCCAGATCGTTACGCCTTTCGTGCGGGTCGGAACTTACCCGACAAGGAATTTCGCTACCTTAGGACCGTTATAGTTACGGCCGCCGTTCACTGGGGCTTCGATTCGCTGCTTCGGCTTGCGCCTAACACCTCCTCTTAACCTTCCAGCACTGGGCAGGCGTCAGCCCCTATACATCACCTTACGGTTTAGCAGAGACCTGTGTTTTTGATAAACAGTCGCCCGGGACTTTTCACTGCAACCACTTCAGGCTAAAACTGTAAAAGTTCTCACCCTAATGTGGCACTCCTTTTCCCGAAGTTACGGAGTTATTTTGCCGAGTTCCTTAACGAGGGTTATCTCGCGCGCCTTAGTATTCTCTACTTGTCTACCTGTGTCGGTTTTAGTACGGATACCATACTTCTCCTTAGAAGTTTTTCTCGCCAGTGTGGAGTCAACTACTTCACCCAAAAGGGCTCGGCATCACACCTCAGGATTAACAAGAGAACGGATTTGCCAATTCTCTCTCCCTACATGCTTACACCACAATCCAATAAGTGGCTAGTCTATCCTCCTGTGTCACTCCATCGTCAAACAAAGTATGGTAGTACAGGAATATTAACCTGTTGTCCATCGATTACGCCCTTCGGCCTCATCTTAGGCCCGACTTACCCTGGGGGGACGAACCTTGCCCAGGAAACCTTAGACTATCGGCGAATAAGATTCTCACTTATTTTTTCGTTACTCGTGCCAACATTCTCACTTCTATTTCGTCCATCAATTTTTCCAAATTGACTTCAACCTACAATAGAACGCTCTCCTACCACCACATATAAATATGTGATCCATAGCTTCGGTAATATGCTTGAGCCCCGGTACATCTTCAGCGCGAGAACACTCGACCAGTGAGCTGTTACGCTTTCTTTAAAGGATGGCTGCTTCTAAGCCAACCTCCTGGCTGTCTGAGTATCCTCACATCTTTTCACACTTAGCATATATTTTGGGACCTTAGCTGATGGTCTGGGCTGTTTCCCTTTTGACTACGGAGCTTATCCCTCGCAGTCTCACTCCCGGATATTACTTAACGGCATTCGAAGTTTGCAAGAGTTTGGTAACCTTGGTGAGGCCCCTAGCTCAAACAGTGCTCTACCTCCGTCAAGATTCGTCCGAGGCTGCCCCTAAAGGCATTTCGGAGAGAACCAGCTATTTCTGGGTTCGATTACAATTTCTGCGCTATCCACAAGTCATCCAAAGAATTTTCAACTTCAACTGGTTCGGTCCTCCACACGCTCTTAAACGTGCTTCAACCTGCTCATGGATAGATCACCCAGTTTCGGGTCTACGACTAGTAACTGAACGCCCTGTTCAGACTCGCTTTCGCTATGGCTCCGGCATAAACCTTAACCTTGCTACTAACCGTAACTCGTTGGCTCATTCTTCAATAGGCACACAGTCATCCCGCTAAACGAGACTCCTGTTGTTTGTAGGCACACGGTTTCATGTTCTATTTCACTCCCCTCTCGGGGTTCTTTTCACCTTTCCCTCACGGTACTGGTTCACTATCGGTCACTGACGTGTATTTAGCCTTGGAGGGTGGTCCCCCCAGATTCACACGGGATTTCTCGTGTCCCATGCTACTCGAGAACTTAACTAGAAGTGACTAAACTTTCGTATAAGGGGCTATCACCCGCTATGGCAGAGCTTTCCAGCTCATTTCTACTAGCTTAATCATTTTTGACTTCTTGATAGATTTGCAGATCTACCACGTTGAGTCTCACGACCCCGAATATACAGCACCTGCAAGCTACTAACACATATTCGGTTTAGGCTGTTCCCCGTTCGCTCGCCGCTACTAGGAGAATCTCGGTTGATTTCTATTCCTCAGGCTACTAAGATGTTTCAATTCACCTGGTTTTCTCAACTATCCTATTTATTCAGATAGTTGTTGTTAGACATTACTCTAACAGGGTTTCCCCATTCGGAAATCTTCGGATCAAAGTTATTAGCAACTCCCCGAAGCTTATCGCAGCTAGCCACGTCCTTCATCGGCAGTCAGTGCCAAGGTATCCACCATGCGCCCTTATTATCTTAATCTATTCGCTCGATCTACAATAAAGGCTTGAGATTATATAAATTACCCTAAAAACTTGATGTTTATATTTTCAAATAATAAATTATCAATTTGCTTTGTCGTCAACTTCTTGACAATAAAATACATCCTCAGATAGAGAATGTTATTTTTAAATTAACCTAAAAGTCTCTTTCTTATCATGTCTAACATATAAGACATTACTTTTAAGCTGTTTTTGGTGGAGGTGAACGGGATTGAACCGATGACCTACTGCGTGCAAGGCAGTTGCTCTCCCAGCTGAGCTACACCCCCTATCTAATAGCCTTTAGCTCCTAGCGTTAGTATTTTGCATAAATAATTACTTATTTAGCTAATGGCTAATGGCTAAAACTCTAAAATGCTAATAGCTAAATGGTGGGCCTACCTGGACTCGAACCAGGGACCTCACGCTTATCAGGCGTGCGCTCTAACCACCTGAGCTATAAGCCCATATAATTTACATTGCCGGTTTTGGCAAAAGAAACTCAAAATTGAATAGCAGACTCCCTCTAAACACACTTAGTTGTTTAGGCCGACCTAGATTTCCATAAATGGAAATCATTGTCTCCTTAGAAAGGAGGTGATCCAGCCACACCTTCCGGTACGGCTACCTTGTTACGACTTCACCCCAATTATCAGCTCCGCCTTAGGAGGCTGCCTCTCCGAAGAGTTAGCTCACCTACTTTGGGCGTATCCGACTTTCATGGTGTGACGGGCGGTGTGTACAAGGCCCGAGAACGCATTCACCGTGGCGATGCTGATCCACGATTACTAGCAATTCCGACTTCATGCAGGCGAGTTGCAGCCTACAATCCGAACTGAGAATGGCTTTTTGGGATTAGCTCCACCTCGCGGTATCGCAACCCTTTGTACCATCCATTGTAGCATGTGTGTAGCCCTGGGTATAAGGGCCATGAGGATTTGACGTCATCCCCACCTTCCTCCTGTTTTCCACAGGCTGTCTCGTATGAGTTCCCACCATAACGTGCTGGCAACATACGACAGGGGTTGCGCTCGTTGCGGGACTTAACCCAACATCTCACGACACGAGCTGACGACAACCATGCAGCACCTGTCACTCAGTTCCCGAAGGCACTCTCCTATCTCTAGGAAATTCTGAGGATTTCAAACCCAGGTAAGGTTCTTCGCGTATCATCGAATTAAACCACATGCTCCACTGCTTGTGCGGGCCCCCGTCAATTCCTTTGAGTTTTAAGCTTGCGCTCGTACTCCCCAGGCGGGTCATTTAACGCGTTAGCTACGGCACAGAAGGGGTCGATCCCCCTATACCTAATGACCACCGTTTACGGCGTGGACTACCAGGGTATCTAATCCTGTTTGCTCCCCACGCTTTCGAGTCTCAGCGTCAGGTATGCCCCAGAAAGCCGCCTTCGCCACTGGTGTTCCTCGTGATATCTACGCATTTCACCGCTACACCACGAGTTCCGCTTTCCTCTAGCATCCTCAAGCTAAGTAGTTTTAGATGCAACTACAGGTTGAGCCTGTAGCTTTCACACCTAACTTACCTAACCGCCTACACTCCCTTTACGCCCAATAAATCCGGATAACGCTTGCACCCTACGTATTACCGCGGCTGCTGGCACGTAGTTAGCCGGTGCTTCCTCTGTGGGTACCGTCATTATCTTCCCCACTGACAGAACTTTACATCCCGAAAGACTTCATCGTTCACGAGGCGTCGCTGCGTCAGAGTTTCCTCCATTGCGCAAAATTCCTCACTGCTGCCTCCCGTAGGAGTCTGGGCCGTGTCTCAGTCCCAGTGTGGCTGATCATCTTCTCAGACCAGCTACTGATCGTAGCCTTGGTAAGCCGTTACCCTACCAACTAGCTAATCAGACATAAACCTCTCTTCTTGCGGCCGAAGCCTTTGCTTATAATGACATGCGCCAAAATAAGCGTATTCGGTATTAGCTCCCATTTCTGGGAGTTGTCCCCAACAAGAAGGCAAGTTATTTATGTATTACTCACCCGTTCGCCGCTAGCAGCATCTTTAGCAAGCTAAAGACCTGATCTCGCTCGACTTGCATGTGTTAGGCACGCCTCCAGCGTTAATCCTGAGCCAGGATCAAACTCTCAATTGTTAAAAAAATTATTTTTTAGAAAAATATAAAAAGGGCCTGCTATTCAATTTTCAATTTCCTTTGCCGATTTGGCAGTCTGGAAATTATACCCCTATGAACTATAATCGTCAACAGGGTATTTTTGCCTTTTTATATTTTTTTTTAATTATACTCTAAGGCATATTCTAAAAGGCTTTCACGAATATTGATTGATTGAAAATCCCTTCGAAATATATCGAACATTATAAATGTTTTTATATTTTTTTATGAGTATTTTATATCCATTTTCACACATAAGTTTATTAGAAAATACTCCAAAAACAGTTGACCCACTTCCAGTCATCAAAACATCAGTTGCTCCCGCTTCCGAAAAATCCTCTTTTATCTTTTCTATTTCTGGGTACATTGGTAGCATCACTTTTTCAAAAGCATTGTATAATCCGGATTCCGAAATTTCTGCTGTTTTATTATTGGTTGATCGCAAATCCCACAATCGATATGCTTCTGACGAGGCTATATGAATAGAGGGATATACCAACAAGACATGAGCCTCTCTTTTAGGAAGACTTTTAATAACATTGCCTACGCCTTCAACCTGTTTAGTGCCTCCAACGTAGCAAAAGTTTACATCTGAACCAATCTTATGATTAAGTTCCAATAGAATCTTTTTTGGAATTTTTAAGTTAAAATGTTTCTTAAATACGCCGACTGCAACAGCTGCATTTGAACTTCCCCCAGCCAGACCCGCTCCCAATGGAATTCTTTTATTTATAGTGACCTTAAACCCATTTGGCATTTTTTCATTAAAATAGTCAGAATAAATTTCAAATGCTTTGTGGATAATGTTATTTGTGTTTATTTCCGGGACATTACTTTCTAACTCTATTCTTCTTCTCTGAATTGGCTCAAAAATCAAGTCGTCATACAACGAGACTGATTGCATAATCATCTTCAACTTGTGATATCCGCTTTCTTCTTTTGAAAGGATATCTAAAAACAAATTTATTTTGGCATATGATCGACATTTATATATCGGCATGAGTCTATTGTATGTATTAATTCGGGCTTTTACAAATTAATTCTTTTTTGAATATATCTGATACAATTCCTCAAAATACTTATGAAATGTTCCACGGTTATCCCAACTCCCCGGTAAATATGCAGGGAGGAGCAACGCTTCTATTGCAATTTTAGAAGGAGATATGCTTGGATAGAGCGCTATAAAGCTTATGATAAAGCTTACCTCCCTATCCCTAGATGAATTATAGTTCTTACAAAGGCATGTTATTCTTTCATATTCAACTCGTCCAATCTCCTTTGATTCGTTAAAATTTAGAAGCCTGAACCTATTTTCAACATTACCTAGAATGTGATCAAATGGTATCCCTTTTAATTGATAAATTGCAACATATCGATAAAAACCTTTAACCCCAAAGGCATCGAGATTATCTACATCATAGAGAATTTTCGACTCCAGACATAAAGATTCTCGATAATTGAGATACTCCGTCGACTTCTCATCATGTGTTGAAATTGCTTCTTCTACTTTCTTACATTGTTCTACAGAAAAATAGGATTTAAAGTTTGTATTAAAAAAATCAACAGACTTTTTCCCATGAGTAATCGTAGTTTTGTTGTATATGTCTTGTTCGGCAAATAAATCATGCAGAATGATAGAAATTGTAAGAACCTTCCAATCAATTTCTTCTTCTTTCTTTAGTTTAAATATTAATTGTTTAGATAAAGCAATTAAGTCTTTTGTATGCTGCATGCCATGATGAATGTTAGCCTGATAAGACTTTCCTAACTCAAGGAGTTGATTCTCTTCAAAAGCAATATGAAATACATTTCTAATTTGATGATCTATTCTTTTAGTCAATTCATCATCAGACACAATTTTTAGCTCCACGAGAATATTCCTTTATTATTATCTGTTATATATAGTTATCGTATTCCATAATTAAATATTTCAAGCTATTAAAAATACAAAAGCCCAAACAAATTGTTTGGGCTTTTGTTGCTTATTATTTCTAAGTGTATCTTATTGTTTTATTAACAGTTGCTCAGAATGGTCTTCTACTTTTATCTGGGTTTCAGCTTCTGCAAGTAGTTTGTCTAAAAGTTCTTTCTGCTTCTGTTGTAACAAAAATGTCTCGATGTCAGCTTTGACTTCCTCAAACGTCATATCTTTAGACTCTTTTTTGTCCTCAACCAGAATAATATGCCAGCCATACTGAGTTTGTACCGGAGTCTTAGAATACTTCCCTTTTTCCAGTTCAAACGCTGCTGTTTCAAATGGTTTTACCATTTGACCTTTAGCAAACCAGCCTAGGTCTCCATTATTTGCCTTTCCAGATGGATCGATTGAATAGTCTTTTGCTAACATGCCAAAATCTTGACCAGAATTAAGCTTAACAATTAAGTCCTTTGCCTCTTGCTCGGTTTTAACAAGTATATGTCGGGCTTTTACTTGGTCTTTGCTCTTAAACTCTTCTTTATTGTCTTTATAGTAATCCTTAACATCCTTTTCTTTTACTTCACTTTCTTTTTCTATCTTATCTTTTAAATAAATCATTACCATAATCTGTTTTTTTTGTTTTTCTGTTTG
This sequence comes from Candidatus Margulisbacteria bacterium GWF2_35_9, assembly GCA_001783275.1. Taxonomy (GTDB): domain Bacteria; phylum Margulisbacteria; class Riflemargulisbacteria; order GWF2-35-9; family GWF2-35-9; genus GWF2-35-9. Next base: position 17,456 of record MFRH01000040.1, on the reverse strand, counting down.
CTCAAGCACTTCTTCGTTTTTATCATAGGCTGCTTTCTCTGCCATACCTAATATAAGAAACTCTTTTTTCATATTATCTATAAGGATTTTCTTGCCTTCCGGAGTACTGTAATACTCTTTATATTGTGGAGGCATTGCTTCAATCCGCTGATCCAACTCTTCCATTGTTAGCTTCGAGTCGCCCACCTTTAACAGTACTTTGCTCCCACCCAAGCTGAACTTATAACCACTTAATAATAATCCTAAACACAGTAAAACAATTATCTTCTTCATATCTTTACCCTCCAGTTTATGAAAATTTTCACTCAGTTTACACTATTTACCATTTTCATTCCATGTTTTTTTGTTTTATTGCTTTTTAAGAGCATCATAGGCTTCAGTTATTTCTCGTGTTTTCTTCTCATTCACTTTTTTAAACTCTTCACCTAAATGAGCGACCACATCCGGATGGTATTTTTTGATTAAAGTTCGATAGGCAGTTTTTATCTCATCCTGGCTTGCACCTTTGTCTACTCCAAGAACCTTAAAATACTTGTTTATATCTGCATCACTGGAACTCTTCTTATAACGATTTGAGATATACTGATAATCTCGATCCATCACACCCATCATCTTTGATATTTTTTGAATTAATGCTTCTTCGCTTGAACTGAAATCAAAATCGGAATACGCAATTTGGCATAACAACTCTAGCAAAACGACCTTTGTCTCGTTATTAAAATTAGAATTTATTTCACCAATTAGTTCTTCTAAATTATGTTGTTTTGTCAGCTCTTTTTTTAGAAGATCCTCTACCCACAACAAAGAACTTCCCTGAAAGTTGAGTTGCGTAATAAAAAAGTTTTTAAACGTCTGTATTTCAACAGGGGCAACTTCCCCGTCAATTTTCATCAAATGCGCAGCTGTTCGAGCAAATAATTCAATAAACTTATTGTGTGTTGTTGACTGAGTATTTATATATGTATGGATGCTCTGATTTTTTAATATAGAATTGGATAAGAAAAAAAAGATAAGTCCAAAAAATAAAAGAGGGAACAATGCAAACACTAAAGTAAATAAAACAAAAAATATTCTAAACCCGCCAAAAAACAAAAACATAAAAAAGAAAAGCCATAAGTAATTTCGATTATTGTTATACTGCTGATATCGCATTCTATCTCCTTTGTACTTGTTCTATCTCCTCGCCATAGTTGAAGCCCATTATACACTATTTGAAATCATTTGCATCTCTCCCCCAGTTTGGAGCTTGTACTGTATAATAGAAAAACATTATGGCAAAACTAAGTATTGATCTTCATGATATTTACAATAAAGGTTATCAAATAGAGAAAGAACTCCAACGGGTAATGACCGAAGCGATAGAAAAGAAAATACCTATTGTGGAAATTATTCCCGGAAAAGGCAGTGGCCAACTAAAGAAAACAGTCCTTCGATTTCTAAATCGTCCAGACATTAAAAAACTGTATCATCAAATAGATAAAGACAGCATCAACTTCGGTCGGATATTTGTACGATTTAAATAACGGGGCAAACGCTGTAATTGCTTCGGGGACTACTCAGTATAAGCTGTTTAACGCACTCAAAAACAGCTTCCTTTTGTTCTTTGTTTGGTAATGGTTTTCTGATATCGGAGTATATGTACACAACCTTCCCTTCAAACTTTATCGATATGGGAAACATTTGCTCAGGAAATTCATTAATGGTCTCTGTTGGATTTAAGAGCACTTTTTTTTCTGCATCATATATAAGAGAGATTAAAGTATCTTCATCAAAAATCGTTTCGATGTTTTCAATCGTTTTTGAGTTTTCATAAATAAAGTTTTTAATACTGACTATTTTGAGAAGCATACTCCTTATTATACATATATCTGTTTATTTTATTAACTATTTTTCTTTGGACATCATTTATATGTTTATAATCTTTTTTTTGGGGCATAACCAGTTAATACAACTATGGCAATAAACAACGCAGATATAAATAATCGATATAATGGTCTCATATCTAAATGGTATGCAGAAAAAAATCATCTTGATAGTAAGGATTTAAAACCACAAAGCGATCAATCTCCAACGGATATTAACCCAACCGTTCCAGACGAACTTGAAAAACTGGTCATACAAAAATACAACCAAGCCGCAAGATTTGGGTTATTTTCAGGCGATGAAAAGAATATAAGTTTATTTGAAGAGTTTGAATCCAAAGAAGAAATTAACGACCTTGGCGTTTTGTTAGGGGAGCTTGATAAAATTCTGGATTTTAATCTTGATGGGAAGTTTTCAGAAATTGAACTTAATCACTTGGATCAAGCGCTGAAAGATGCAGATAACCTAAACGAAGTTATAGACCGATTAGTTCATATTAAACAAGGGATGCTCTCTATGTTTACTCTAACAAAAATATATCAAGAAATAACCGGGCCAGGGGCAAAAGCAAAACAAGAGATTCTTCAGTTATATAAAGATAACCCGGCTATTCAAGAGGGCGTAATTAAATATTTAGTTGAACAAGGATGGGTGGAGGAGCTAGGAAAAAATAGTCTAATTATATATAAAGATGAGATTCCACCGACAACTATAAGTCAAAAGCAGAAAGAACTAACTGATATTTTAATTAGAGCAGCTGATAATATGTTCTTTACTGAAAAGGTTGAGGAACCTGAAGCTCTAAATGATTATAAGTCCAAACTTGCAATTATCTTTAACTCTCTTTTTGGATTAAAAAATAATACTCTCGATGAAAACTTTCAGGAACTTGCTTCAACCTATGGGTTTAGCGAGGATTGCAAAACGATCTATCAACCGGAATTTCTTGCTTCTTTAAATATGCTTATTTCAGACCCTTACAATTCAAACAGTTTCATTAACAATGCTAACATATCTCTATCAATTGAAGAGTCTCCTGAACATCAACAAGTCAAAGAAAATGAGCTAGGTCAAGTCGAATCAACTTCTGGGACACAATCTTCAATAGAGTCACCCGTTAATACAGAAAAATCCTCTGCGGTAAAACAAATGATCTCTCATGCCTTGGCTATATTATGTCCACCCTATGATATTAATAAAATTAACGCTCAACTAAAACAAGAGGGGAAACCCGTTCTAATAAATGAGGACTCCTTACTTGCACAAACAATCAAGGAAAGCGGAAATAATTTCTATGCCCACGAAGGATTTGACATGAATGCAATCAGTAATAAAGGAGCCGTCGGATTAAGACAAATGATGCCGACATCTTTTAAAATCATTGCTGAAAAAGGGCAAATCCCTCCGGAATCATGTAGCAAAAAAGAGAAAGAATTACTTGATTCTTTTAAAAATATGACTGTTTTCAAATTTAAAGATCCAGATAGTATTAAATCATTCAAACCAAAATCCTTTCCACTTATTATTCAGCTAAAAGACTATACAGAGCTACTTGTCAGCAATAATTCCGATTTAACAAAAATAAAACAGGCTAAAAATGGATTAACCACTTCGTTTGTTGTTCAATACTGTAAAGATCATTTAAAAAATCCAAATTCATTATATTCCAGATTAGTCGATCCTGAGTTTAACTTGCTTGCAAGTATTAGCTTTTTATTAGCAGAAAAAGAAGGCGATATGGGAAAATATTTTGGAGGGGGACGAAGTGCCCAAAGTATGTATACCAATGGGATTTCAAAAATTATAGCTCAAATTCCGAATGTTAAGTCAATCAATTATACGGTTACAGCTGGAGCCTCTCTACAAAGCATTGCGAATGCTTTCTATCCAACCTCCATAAATGATATCAAGCTAGCAAACACAGCTAAATTAAATGGTAACAGAGTTTCAAAATATGCCGTTTTAACAATACCAATTAAACATAATAATAAAGTTCATATTGTTAAAACTAATGAAACGCTTAATATCATTGCTGAAAAAAATAAACTTCCTCTGGATAAACTGTATGCATATAATGGATTAAACAAGGAAAGCGTTATTAATCCCGGAGACCGTCTTAAGTTAGCACCAACAATAGACACTCCTTCTGTTGCTAAGCAATCACCTCCCAAATCAGCTAAAACACTAATTGCAACTGATAACTCTAAAACAAAAAAGACCGATACTCCCTCTGTTACTGAACAATTATCACCCAAGCCAGCTAAAAAGCTTATTGCTGCTGATAAATCTAAAATAATAAAGTCCGATACTCCTTCTATTGCTCAACAAGCACCTCCCAAGCCAGCCAATATATCTGTTGCAGCTAATAACACTAACATAAAAAAGCCCAATGCAAATCTTATTGCAAAACACGAAGCACCAGTTCCAGCTAAAAAATCAAAAGACGCAAAAGTGGCATCATTTGTTCATCAGAACAAAGAGACAAAAACCACTCTTGCACAATCAGGACAAGATAATATATATCAGTTATCACTACAAATTCATACACAGATACGTAACCGCACTGGAAAAATCGTTGATATAGGAAAAATCGCAAAGAGTATCATAAAATCCAGCAAGATCAAACACCCAGAGAATATTGGAGCCAACGTTACATTAAAAATCCCATCCATCAAAGAGCTAATTGCTTAGCATAATAGGCATAAAGTGCTAATTCTTATATCCATGAACCTTTTAATAAAAAATACCGACATATTATTATGCACAATAAAATAATTGCAACTATTACTGAACCGGTAAAAAGTGATGTCCAAGAACTGAATCGGGTACTCACCACTATTATTGAAAAGCATACAGGAATAACTACCGATAAGAGTGATTCAAAACGTATTGATCAACAACTCGCCCTCTTCTATAAGGAATGCAAATTTACATCCGCCATTGCCGGGTTAGTATTGGAAGCAATGGGAATTCCCTATGAGAATGTGGGATATAGCGATCATTACTTTACTGAATTTTCACTTAATGGGGTAGCGCATATTGCCTGTATGAGCTATAAACAATTTCTTATTGATGCCGATATGTTAACGCAATACAACTCAGAATTTGGCACTGGTCTCTCTGGATCTAAGAATCTTCTTTTTACTAATCCATCGAGTACCGATGACGCTGCTGTAGTCGCAAAGCTACTTTCATATATTAAGTATCTTCCACCTGTACTCTGTGCGGAAAAAAAGGTTTTTTTAGCACAAATTCATGAGTATCGAGAGCACTGTAAGGCGATCATTTCAAAAATGAGACATAATACTTATGATACTAACCCTCAAACATATGGAAAAAGAAGAACCGACATCCGCTATGGAAAATATCCAGGCTTAAAAGAAGCCTTCCCCGATGAAGTAATAAATCTAAAAAAACTAATTAAAAAATACCAACATAAACCTTTAAAAGAATCTGACCTGACTAAAAACGATACAAATGATGAGTTCTATAACATTTTTTTTATTAAAATCTTACCAAAACTGATACAGGATTTAACTGGAAAGAAAGTGCATATCTAAGGAAGCCCCTTATTCCTGTTTTTGGGACAACGTCTTATTTTCTCCGATATATTCAAGGAGGACATAATTGAACACAAAATTAATTTCGCAACTAATCAGTCAAGACCCAGTTATTCGTGCTTTAAAGACTAATTGCAAACTAATAGACTTTATTGTATTAACACTGAATAAAAATTTAGATGCTCCTAGAGATTTCTTTGAGTCTTTGTCTGTCAAAGAAAAAGAACTTGTTCTAATTTTGGCTACTGAAATCTATTCTAAGATTAACATTGAAAAAGCAACTATTAAAAAACAACTTGCGATTCTATTGTCTGTCTTAAAAGATAAAACTAAAAATAATTCGATTGAGATGCTTGCCAATCACCTGAGTAAACTTGGAGAAAAAAGTGAACCTGGTGCAAACAGTTTGGAAGAATTTTTTGCAAAAATAAAGTTTTCCCTAATTATTGAAATTAGGTTTATCGAAGCAAGTATGAAGCGTCATGAACAAGCTAGATTAAATAGGCTTCGCAATACGACGCCAACACCACCACCAGATGCTGTAGTTGTTCCAAAGATAAAAAAAATAGCAAAACTAGTTGAAAAAAAAGCGACTCCTCAAGCTTTAACAAATGCTCGGATAAACCTTGAAACAATTAATCAAAGGATTATAGAGAAGGGGAACCCCTTTGCTAATGTTACAATTGAAGGAGTTACTTTTAACAAAGAAAAGGCAACCGGTCTTGTGGCCGCCTTGTTACACAAAAACAGCAGAATAAATTCTTTTGATCTGATAAGAAGTCATTCAACGGATGAAGCTATTGATATTCTCTCAGAGTTAATTGAACATGACGATTGTAACCTCACTCACTTTGGGATCATGTTTGGATTATTAGGTGACTTGGAAATAAAAATGCTGATTGAATCTATAAAGATTGGTAACAAACTTATTCAGAGCTTAAACTTTTCTGGCAACCTATTCGGAAACGACGGTGCACAATATATTGCTGAAGCATTAACGGATGAAAACCTAAATATTAAGAATGTAAATCTGTCCAAATGTAAGATAGCTGATATTGGAGCTTTTGCGTTATTAGCAGCTTTTGAAAATGTTAATTGTAAAGTTAAAACTTTGGCTTTAAGTGGAAATAACTTTAGCAGAGAGGTAAAACAATTACTGAAAGCCACATGTGAAAAAAAAGGGATTATGTTGTCTCTATTGATGGATTAAATACTACTTAAATATTTCTTTATTCAATATCCCATAGGCATTAAAACTTTTTCTTATCGTTAGAATAATTGTAAAGCTGAGGCTTAAGACCGTTGCTACAAAAATAGCGATCATGATAGCAATTTGATACTTTATAGCCACTAATGGGTCCGAACCACCGAGAATTTGCCCAGTCATCATTCCGGGAAGGGCAATAATTCCCATGGTCGCCATTGTTGCTATTGTCGGCTTAAAAGCAAGGAGCAAACTTTCTTTAATAAAAGGACTCAGAGCCTCCCATAGTGTTGTGCCACATGACAATGAATATAAATATCGGTTTTCATTTCGTTGTACTGATTTATAAAAAGTACTAAGTCCCACAATATTATTCTTAAGAGAATTTCCCATTATCATACCCGAAATGATAATTAAATACTTTGAAACAAACACATTATCTAAGCCAACAACCAATCCATTGAAATATAAAACAATAAATAAGGTAGAAAATATAAACGAAATCATGGTCGGCCAGAAAAACTTGATCAGTTTTAAATCACTCGTATTTATAACATTCACCGTTGCAACCAGAATCATAATAAGTACCCATAACAAAGAAAAAAGCAGGTTATCTAATTTAAATAAAACCGTTAAAAATAATCCTGCAAATACTAATTGAACGGACATCCGAACGATTGAAATGGCAATAGAAGAAAAGAGCCTTAACTTAAAAACGACATCTATCACCATCGGGATAAGAAGTAATAAAGAGCAATAAAAAAAGCCCAAAACTGAAATATCTTTAACACCCATTATTTTTCTTCCTTTAATATCACTTTTCTGACGTTCTTGGATTCGAACCAAATATCATCATGCGCAACGGCAATAACTGTATGATTGCTATTTGTAAAATAATCCTTCACCACTTGTTTCATATGCCGATCCAGTGCCGATGTTGCTTCATCTAAAAAAAATATGTCTCTCTTAAGTAGTATCGCTATGACTATTTGAACTCGCTGTTTTTCTCCACCTGAAAGTTTTTCATAATCGGTTGAAAGGACATCAACAGGCAAACTAAACTGTGCTAAAAGCTGCTTTGCTTCCTGTATATCCAAACCCAGATTCTTGTTAGATTTGTATGTAAAAATAGTCTCGATCAGACTAAGCACTGACCCAACTCCAATGTCCATATCCTGTGATACATATGCAATCTTTTGTCTAAATTTCCAAATATTGGTATTGGTTATCGTCACACCGTTATAATAAATCTCTCCAGAACTGGGAATAATAAAACCCATCAACACCTTTAATAACGACGACTTTCCCAACCCTGATTCACCGGTAATAATTACCTTATCCTGTTTATTGATTTCTAAATTAAAGTTCTGAGTTATCGTTTTCTGATTAAATCGAATATTTATATTCTTAATTTCAATTAGAGGACTATTTGAGCTATCCGGGTTATGCATGTTGTAAACTAATGGGATATTGGTAGTTCTACATAAAAAGAGCTACCGGATTCAACGGTGCTCTCGGCCCAAATATTGCCATCATGCAACATAACCAAGTCTCGAGCAATCGATAATCCAAGGCCTAATCCGCTATGATATTCTTCATTATTTTTCTTTTTGATATGCATAAAAGTATCAAATATCTTATTGATATTTTCCTCTTCAATACCCACTCCTGTATCCGTAATCTTTGTAATAATTTTATTTGTCATAGTTGCAAAAGATATTGTAATTGACCCTTCATCTGTAAAGGTTATTGCATTACTAATAATATTTACAAATACCGTATAAATCTTGTCTCGATCTGCCTGAATTGTTGGAAGATTTAATACATCTTCAAAAATTATTTCGATATTTTTCAGCTCTGCTTGTGGCCTGAAACTATCCACAACATGGGATATTATGGACTTCAAACTAACCTCACCCAATGATAATGTGATTTTGTTTGAGGTTAGTTTTGAGAACTCAAGTAGGTCATTTATGAGTTTGTTTAAATGCTGACTCTCCTTATTGATAATACCAACATACTCTTTTTGATCTGTATTCAATTTACCCCGACGCTCTGAATCGAGTGTTTCTGAAAAACCGATAATCGTAGTCAACGGCGTTTTAAGTTCATGAGATATCGATTTTAAAAATCCCGCTTTAAGCTGCTCGATCTCAATCTCTTTTGTAATATTTCGAATAAGTGTAATAATGCCAATGATATTCCCTTTTGAGTCCGTAGATAAAGAAGACTTTATATGAATAGAAACCTTGCTCTTATTCTCTTTGTTAATATGAATTTCCTTGGTGACTTTACGAACCTTTTTAAGGATAATTTTGTTTATATCCTGCACATATTCTTTATCCGGCAAGATATCTCCAATATTACTACCAACCACATTGTCCTTAATATCTAAGAGCTCTTTAGCACTGGAGTTTATCATTAATATGCTGTGGCTAATATTGCTGACAATAATTCCTTCGTCTAGATTTTCAATGATGGCATCCAATTTTTCCTTTTCCTGATGTAGCATGTAATTTGTATGAAACAGTTCCTTATTGCTATTATGAAGCTCGCTCGTTCTGTCTTTTATCTTAACCTCCAAATCATCATTCATCTTTTCAACTTCGTTTCGAGCATCACTCGTTTCCTTAATAATCTCAAAGAAAACAAATATTTCGATAAAAATATAAGCAAATATTGTAAGAAAGTTGTTCACTATCAAGTATTTGATGGCAACGGGATACAAAATAGTAATAACGTGATATCCACTCGCTATAACTAAACTAAGTATTGCAACATTGAGAAAAGGATTCGATTTAAATTTACTTTTTATTAACAATACAGATGCACTAATAATAAAAATTAAGTCAATAAACATATCTGCTTGATTGGTTTTCAACCAAAATTTATACACCCATTTTGTAGTTACCGGAGCCAGAAACAAACCTATAATCGATGCCAACACAACTAAATAAAAAAGAATATATATCCAAGCAATCCGTTTTACTTTTTTATGGGATAAGATTGGAACAAGCGTAGCCGTGGATAATACCGTATGAGCAGCAATCGTAACAGTATGAACAACTATACCAAAGATCGGAAACCAACTAGCCAAAACAAAAACACTATGTTTAGCCAAATATATAAATATAAAAAACAAACCAATATTTAAAATAAGGATCACAAAGCCGATCAACAACATATAAAAACTATCTTTTACTTGAATACTCGATGGCAGTTTTTTAAGACTAAAATAGGTTGAATAAAGGACAATAATAGCAAGTAATGCAATTATAAAATGTTGATAAAGTTGGCCAATTGAGATATTTGTGAATGATAGATAAGTAAATAGATTAATCATTCTTTAGGTAAGGTAATTGTAAATTTAGTTCCTTTATTATATTCACTTTCAACGGTTATAGTTCCATTATGCAAGTTTATTAATGTTTTGACAATAGAAAGGCCCAGCCCCAGCCCATCAGATTTGTCTTTATAGGTATATAATCGAGTAAATTTTTCAAAGATGTATGGCAACTTATCTGCGGGAATACCGGTACCATTATCTTCAATAAATAAAATATAGGCATCTGGAGTTTCATAGCCTCCTAATGTTATCTGAATGTTTTGCCCAACTTTAATAGAGTTACTTAATAAATTTGTATAGACCTGTTTGAGACGATAATAGTCTGCTGTAACTATTAGTTCTGGAGGATCAATCTTTCGAATCATAGTTATCTGTTGCTCTTTTAGTTTTGGATAAAACATATCTTCAATATCATAAAAAAGATCTCCTATTGGAAACTGCATTATATTGAGTTTAATTTTACCAGTTTGAAGTTTAACCAGATTGCTTAAATCCATTATTAATCGTTGCAATTCTTCTCCGCTATGAAATGCAATATTTAGTAGTTTTCGATGTTTTTCTCCTAAATCTTCGCTACCCTGTCCATGCAGCACCAAGTCTAGAAAACCGATAATACTCGTCAGTGGATTTTTGAGATCATGCGATATTGTATGGAAAAATTCATTTTTAAAACGATCTAAAATCTGCTGGTCAGTCACGTCCTCTATTAAACAAATAACCATATCAAAATTATTTTTCTTATCCTGAACTAACGTTGCTTTAATTAATAAATACTGATCCAAACCATCTACTTGTAGTGACACCTGTTCAATTATATTGACTTTATTCTTAACAGTTTTAAAAATGACACTCATTAAGGGTTCACTTAGATTTTTATTCTCGACCAGTTCGCCAATCGGAATATTTTGTAGAGCAACTTTTTTACCAGATTTAATATTTAAAAGTTTTTTTGCATTATTATTAATTTCAATGACTCTACCTTCAAAATCTGTTACAAGGGTACCTTCAACAACATTTTCAATAATCAATTTGGATTTTAATGTTTCAGCTTGAAGCTCGTTTGATCTTGCCTTTAGTTCCTTTGTTCGATCTTCAATCATTTCTTCCAGTTTTAAACTATACTGCTTATTTTTCTGATAATGATACTTAATGGATGATATCAACTGGTTTAAAAACATCTTGAGTCTTTCTATCTCATCATTTTCCGCATGAAGAAAAACATCACATTCAAAACAGGGGAAACTCATGGGATTTATCTTTTCAAGATTTTTTACATTAAAGTATTTTTCCCAGCAGTTATAGGTCAGATTATCGTAGTTTTCACAATTTACATTCTCGCACTTCTTTACATTCCAACACTTTACTTTTCGTCTGAGCGGTATTGGGCGTATTAAATTAGGACTTGCATGGGTATTCTTATTGACGTACTCACTTATCTCAAGTATTGGATCCACAATCTGCTTACTTAAATAATAAGCCGTAACAACAAGAATCAGTCCTCCAAACATAAACAAGGACAAAAAGGAAATTTTAATATCAGCTTGAGTTGTTGTTAATACATCTCGTGTTGTTGGTCTTTTAATTCTAGCTAGCAAGTAACCAAGGTTTATATTCCCGACATATATGGGCATACAGAACAATTGCTCCTTATTCCCATATGGCACAAAATAATAAGTGGATGTTCTGCTATTGTAAGAGTTTATTCCTCTAATTATTTCTTCTGGTATCTTGTTTCCAATAAAATCCTTGTCCGCATGAGCCACAACGATAAAATTATGATCAGCGAAGTAGATGGATCTAACAAATTTCTCATTACGAATCCAAGATCGGATTTTTGCACTAAGGGTATCATTGTCCTTAACAAGGATTTCATAACTACTTTCAGCAGCAAACTTTACTAACAAGTGTGCATTTGCATTTTCTATACGTTTTGCAGAAAAAAAACTGATAATTATGATAGAAATGATACTGGTTAAGAAAATTATAACCGTAAAAATGAGCGGAACTTTTATTTTTATGCTTAGGCTTTTCATATTTTTACAACTGATTTAAACATACGATACCCTCGTTAACCCCATATAGCAACACGCTAAAACATTTATTTATTAAAGATTTTCCGCCCGCCCCCTAAAAGAAAAATGAAATATCCCTTAAAATCTATTTTACAATAAAAAATATCATTGTTAAAATGCTATTTAACTGAATTTCTGTTCCCCAGTAGCTCAGTCGGTAGAGCAGCTGGCTGTTAACCAGCTTGTCCGTGGTTCGAGTCCGCGCTGGGGAGCCATTTCAGATGATTTGCACTTTCATATAACAACTCTCCAAGCTGAGACCATGTAATAATTAATGTTCCATCCTGGATCTACTCCAGTAATGGGGGAATCTGCAAAAATTAACTGCATAATACTTTAACCCACATTTTGTAATTTCCAAAGTTTCATACTAATCCCTTAATAAGGAACGAATTTAGGGATTGCATCGAACGACAGAGAGAGTAAACCATAAGCACGTCTAACAAGCATCTTCATTTTATTATGGAACCCTTCCGTAATTCCGTTACTTTTGCTGAATCTCCACATTCTTACCACCTCCTCACTCCAACTATCTAAAGTATTCCCCAATGTAACCATAGAATCCAACATAGATTCTTTTAATTGTTTTATATATTTTAGGAAAACAGGAATTAGATTTTTACATTGTTTGGCTGTTCGATGTTTAATGAGTAATAACCGACACAGTTTTTGTTTAAATAAATAAACTGCTTTTAATTCAGGGTACTGCTTAAAATACTTTTCTATCTTTTGTTTTTGCTCCTTGGTTAGATTCTTTTCATGCCTTCTAATTAGGGAAAGCAACCCTCTGTTCTTTGAACCTACTGGGTCTAAGTCTTTCCAGAATTTAAGAAAATGGATATTTATAAGTCGGATCACATGAAATCGATCCGACACAATTTTGGCATTTGGAAAGTATTTTTCAACTATCGATCGATATGTTTGGGATAAATCAATGACGACTACCTTAACCTTATCTCGATGTTCTAGCTTCCTTAAATAAACTTCTAGTGCTTTTTCACTACGTCCAAGCACTACATCAAATACTTTGTTCCGAGAGAGATCACAAAAGGTTGTTGCATATCCCTTTTTCTTTGTAAAAAAATGTTCATCAATACCTAATACCTTAGGACATTGGTAACCAGACCTCTGTTTTGATTTAATTAGGAGCTCTTCTAAAAAATATCGATATGCTGTCGCTTCTCCAATATCATAATCTTTCGCAATATCTTTTTTGGTAACTCCTCTAAAAGCTTGATGTGCAATCTGTTTTCTAAATGCTTCCGTTTTATTGTTATGAGGGAGTATCCCATCAAACCGCTCCCAAAAGAACTTCCCACATTCTAGACATTTAAACTTTCGTGCCTCTATTTTTAAAAATACTTCTCGGAATGAAATATTTTCATGTCGGATTTGTCGTTCCTTAAAATCTTTTATATGAAGTCTTTTTGATTGGCAATGGATACAAACCCTCTCTTTCTTGCTTCTTGCATATATATGTAATGGATTTACACCCTCGACTTTCACTAATTCTATCCATGGTAAATTTATTAGTTGTTCTGCTATTATTTCCATTAGGGAATCTCCTTTCAATATTTAGTCGGAAGAATATGTTGTTTTGATTGATGCAAGACGAGACAATAAAGACTCAGCATCAAAGACAAAATAAGTTCTGAACACCCGCACCCCATTTTCAATTATTAGTTATTAACCACCCTAGCCTTTTGAATAAGTATTTATACTTGTCTTATTTACCAGCAATTTAATCATACAGTTCGGTATTAATTGACTACTAATAATATGAATATATTTGATGAATTTTACGGGAATTATTGATATAAAAAGTTCTTCGATTTAACTCATATTAAGTCTATTTTGTCTAAATTTTAGTCGATTTAAGTGACTTTTTCTTTGATTTAGCGATACTTAAGGTTCTTCATCATACACATAGGATGCAGCGGGGGATACTACTTGAAATATGAGTTCTTTAATGTGAGGGTATTCTTCAATTTCCTGTCTCAATCCAGTCGTATCAAATTCTGAGGTTATGGGGTTTTCTCCATAAGGTGTAACTTGAGCAATAAATCTATTAGATTCACATAACTTTTGGATAAATTGAAGTGTTGTCTCAGTGCTGTTATAGTTTTCCTTATAAAAAGATGCTTTACTATCAGTAGATTTATTCCATTTTGTAGTTTTTGCAGCTTCAACACCAACTCTGTAAGTTACTTGAGGAGAATCACCCAAATATGAATGCCAGTTAATATAGACTTCAGGTTCATTATCGTTAAATCTAATAACTAAATAAATATTGTCACCATACTTTCCTACACCCGAACTACTTTTTAATGAAAAACTTACTTCTTTTTTATCAGTTAAGGGGTCTACCTCACTTGTTGCTGCCCACTCGCTTTGTGGTAAAAATACAGATGAGTGTTCATTTAATAATAGATTTTCCAGCCAATCTGGCGTTGAATATTGTGATAATTCATTTATTTCATAATAGCTATTATCATAGAATATTGTAGAATAATGCACATACTCATCAGCACCAAATTTATTCTCTAAAATATATTTTTTTATTTCAGCAATATTACCTTTTTTGTCATAATTATGTATTTGTTTTTCCTTTGGTAACTCATTATTTTTTAAGTATATAACTTCAACGCTTTTATCGTTGTCATCCCCCAATTCTTCAATAAATATTTCTTCTAAGCTTTTAGACACCAGTTGAGGCATAATTACTGCGAGTTGAAATAAGTTTAGTGATTCTTTAAAGGTTTTAAGAACTAAAGATTTATTAACCTCATAACTAATATATGTTTCAATGACTTTATCATTTTTATATTTTGCGTTGATAATCCGTTTGTACGGTAAAGGTAATCCGTCTTCATATTCTTGAATTTTTCTCGTAATTGGCAGATTTTTTGAATTAAAAATTGTAGTCTCGTCTAGATATAACTTATCTCCTAAAAACATTGTTCCCCTTTTTTCATTTTTTTTATAGCTGTACCTTGTAATTGAGCTTACATCTCCTGTTTCAGAAAAATCCTTTATCTCTATCAGCCTATTTTTTTCATCATATTTATTTCTAGATAAACTATTAGTTAACTTTTTACTATCAATCCCCTTAATCTCTATAGGATAGTTTTGATAGTATTTGCAGCTTATGGAATAGGTAAAATCATCATTTTGCGAGATAGTTACAGAAATAGTATTACCAATACTATCGAACTCATACTTTGCTTCATATAATTTGGTTTCTGCTAATAAATCATAAATACTTACTATTTGAGTTTTATTTTTTCCCCAATCATACTTAATATCAATCAATTGATTAGGTTTATCACTCCATGAATATGTTTTTTTAGGAGTAAAACCCATATTTAACCACTGCCAAACATCTTCGGCTGGAGAGGCTATTGAGGGATAAATAATGGATTCAATTAATTTTCCATCTTCATATTTATTAAAAATACCAGAATCACTTCCAATATTATGTGAAGGAGAAAAATTATATATACTGTTTCCAGAAATATCAAAAAATTGTTCATGAATCAAAGATTTTGAATCCTCAACAATCTCACCAAAAGATTCTTTCAATTCTATTTCATATGTTTTGATACTTTTTATGTTATTAGTGAAAATATTTGCACAGAAACTAATAGTTAAAATAAACAATATAAATATTAATTTATTCATACCACAACTATACAACTATAGATAATTCAAAAGCAATAAGTATTTTCTTATCTATAAAACAATCATTTTTTCAAAAAAAGTAGTTAGATAACTAGCCGTTTTTTAACTTGCTAGTTTTATTTTAGATATAAATATGTTATTGTTTGTTTCGATGATTTTGGTTCTAACGTCTTCTATGTAGGGGAGCCATGAACCACTCGTTATTACTTGGGTTCAGATGAGGAATTTCTGACTAAAATAAGAGCATTAAATCAGAAAAATGTTACGATTGCCGGATTACTTGTCTTTGGAACGGAAGATTCAATAGCAACAGAGTTTAGTGATTTTAAAGTTGATTATTTGGAGATATTTGGAGATTCATATTCTGATGCCCCACGACGTTACGAATTTCGATTGTCTGATTATCCCAATGTATTTCAATATTTTTTTGCGATTTATGAGAGGATTATAAAAAAAATCGACATCCCCTTTAAGTTGAATGGAGCTTTCAGAGATGAGAATCAACCACAAGTAAAAGCTATACGTGAAGCATTGGGAAATCTGTTAATTCATTCAGACTATTTTTCAACGATGAAGCCACGTATTCGGGTATTTACGAATAGGATAGAATTCCTGAACCCCGGTGCATTGCCTAAACCTTATCAGGAACTACAGGCCGGTGATATTAGTTTGCCTCGAAATCCATTAATTACCAAAATGTTTCGTGTTATTGATTTAGCAGAGAATGCAGGCTATGGTTTTGATAAAATGATTCATGGTTGGTTAAATCATTATAAAGAAACACCGGTAATCACTAATGGTATCGATCACTATAAAATTGAGTTCTACTTTGATATCTCTGAAAAAGGTGGTCAGATAGGTGGTCAGATAGGTGGTCAGATAGGTGGTCAAATCAATCTTACTGATAGGCAACTAGAAGTTCTTGAAATAATAAAAAACAACGCTAAAGTGAGCCGTAAAGAAATTTCAGAAAAAGTAGGTATTAATGAATCTGCAATACAAAAACATATTGATATGCTCAAAGAAAAAGGTATATTGGCCAGAATTGGTAAAACTAGAGGTTATTGGGAGATAACTAAAACTTGAGGTCGCAATTTGCGACCTCAAATTAAGAAATTTGTGATGTCAAAATGGCACCGCAAATCTTCCTCTTAAATCTAGGTATTCTCCTATGCTTTTACCGAACAATGGGTAATATTTAAAAAAAACTCTTCTTTAAGCGGTATGGAGTTGGTTAGTTATCGATAGTTCTATCAATAACTGTCTGGCATATGCCTTAGTCATTTTCAAACATTATACTCAATTTCTTATTTACATAAGTTCTTTATTATTCAGATGATTTTATGCCTCTTAATTATGACTTTCATATTCGGTAAAATGGTCTAGAACATCGTTTAAAAAATATAATGTATAACTATGATAATTACTGTAATCATCATTATCATATGTTAATACTTCATAATTTCCGCTTTTATATCTTGAATCTGGATATCCTAATATTCTACGTACTTTAAAATCAGACATTCCCTTCTTTACTTGCCTTATATTTTGTTCAAGTGTTGGAATATACACGGATTTGTATGTAAAACTTATTTCGCATCCTAAAAATATCGAACTGTATTTCCCCGTATACATAAAACCAGATTCAGCATTTAAAAATATATCTGGATGAATTTGTATAATATAACATAGCTGTCCGGTAGTTTTATAAGAAAGAAAAAAAGAGACCT
>MFRH01000039.1:45862-46038 GCA_001783275.1 Candidatus Margulisbacteria bacterium GWF2_35_9 | reverse complement strand
ACCTAGAAGACAATCAACTATTAATGTCATCATCAGTTATGGGAGAAAAAATTAATCAGATAAAAGATGAAATTGTTCGCCAGTTATTAACATTGGCTAAGAAAACAGCCGAATCATCCATTCGATCAGCGAATATTAGTTTTGGCACATCGGGTTGGAGAGGGATTATTGGAAAA
>MFRH01000039.1:20371-45847 GCA_001783275.1 Candidatus Margulisbacteria bacterium GWF2_35_9 | reverse complement strand
AACGTAGCCATTGCCACTCGAGCTGTTATCGCATTATTAAAGTCGGATTTGTATCAACAGGAAACAAGTCTGGATTTTTCAATGGTTCAAAAAAAAGGAATTCTTGTCGGCCGAGATACCCGTTTTCTTGGAGAAGAGTTTGTTAATGTGATAATTTCTGAATTACAAAGTGAACATATTAAAGTCTTTCTGGCAGGAGTTGCCACAACACCCGAGTTATCGGCTGCTGTTCCAGTTCTGGGTGCTGCTGGGTCCATTAACTTTACACCAAGTCATAATCCCTTTGTTTATGCCGGATTTAAATTTAATCCTAACGATGGAGGCCCTGCTGAAAATTGCTTAACTGACTTTATTAACAAAAAATCGGCAGATTTAATGGCTAATTACAATGATGAAACATTCACACCAAAAAAAGTAGATACAAGTGCGATTGATCATGTTGATACTATCGATTTGTATGAAAAGTTCCTATACTCTCATCATTCACCAATCAAAGATGTTGATGGAATACTAAAGACGCTTGCACAAAGAAATGATATAAAAATTGCCATCAATGTTGTAGGTGGTGCTGCGGCATCATTTAAACGACTATTTGATAAATATAAGGTAAGTACGGATATTGTTGAATTTATTTATGATTCACCTGATATTACGTTTCGTGGGGGTATGGATACAGAACCACGATCAAATATTGATATCGTTCAAGATACATTAAAGCGGTCTAAAAAGGCAATTAAAATTGGCTTCGTATTCGATCCGGATGGAGACAGAATAAGATTTTACGATGGGTCTATAAATTTAGAAATTGAAATGAATTTCTTTCTAGGACTTGTTTATTATTATGAGAAACAGTATTTAAAAATGAAGCCAGGTTTTGTGGCGAAATCGGTTGCCACAAGTAATTTTATAAACGCTTTGGTGACGTACTATCATGAAGACAAAATTGTGGAGACACCGGTTGGGTTTAAATATTTCAGAGGGAAGGAAGTTTCGTCTTATCATCCTTCTGAAGGTCTTGGGTTTTTGGTCGCAGGAGAAGAAAGTGATGGAATGTCTGTCTTTTGCCATACGTTTGAAAAAGATGGTTTCTCTGGTGTTTTAATGGCATTAAAAATGGTTATGGAGACGAATAAAACAATCGGAACGTTACTCATGGAAGCTCAGTCGTTAGTTGGTAAATTCTATCCGGCAAGGGGTGGGGTAGCCGTTAAGAAACAAGGCAAGGAACTTATTTCAAAGCTATCTTCCCTATCTGGGATTAAAAAAGGCGATAGTCTCAAAGTCGGAATCGAGAATAAATCTGTTTCAGAAGTAATCACAGCCGATGGATTTAAAATCGTTTTTACAGATGGATCATGGTTTTTAATAAGGCCTTCTGGGACAGAGCCGAAGGTTCGTTTCTATATTGAAACACGGGATGAATCTGAAAAAGAGGCTATGTTCAAACTCGCAGAAGATAAAATGAACGAAGCATTGGCGTAACACCTACTCTAATAAAAGAGGTAATCTAGGAAATCCAGCTAGCCCAATTTATCAAAGGGGGATGTCATAACAAGACAGGGGTATTATAGGCTGGAGGGTCGGGGTGAGGTATATCCATCATAAAAATCGAATACAAGTATTCTTTTCATTCTTACGATAATCTTAATGTAAGAAACAAAGGGGGATAAATAGATGTTCGGTTTTAAAAATAGCAGCCTTTCTAATCTAATAAATGCAGCAGCGGGAAAAACAGCTGGGGCAGCAAAGATTGATTCAAAAGAAACGGATGCCAAAGGTTCAGCGGTCAACGTTGCATATTCAAATCAGGATACCGGACCAAAATCGTTACAATCTTCAATGAGTCAAGCATCAACCATTGATTTTTCTTATAAAGTACATAATCAATCAACTGAAGGTAGAATTAATATAAAATTTGAATAATAAAGAGTCGTCTACTTAGCAACACAAGAAAATTCAATTCGATAAATAGGCCATCCATTATCAATACAACGTTGTTCATGATAAGAAGCAATACTCGTCATATTGACCGTATCGATATTTTCTTCAATATTACTAATTTTATAATCAGGATTATCCTCTATCAGAGTTTTAATATCCGAAAACAAATCTTTTACATCGGTTTGAAATAGAATTTTGTTATCCAGTTTAAGTTTAGTTTTTATCTTATCTAAAAAACTCTGGCTGATGATTCTTCTTTTATGATGTTTCTTCTTAAACCATGGGTCTGGAAAAAATACATAAATATTGGAAATAGATTGATCTGGAAAAGATTCAATATGAGTATTGGAACTCCCATATAATACTTGGAGATTTTCAAGTTTGTTTTCATCGATACATTCTTGAATCTTTCTAGCCAGAGGTTTTCGTATTTCAAAACCGATAAACGTTTCCTCTGGATGCTTGTGTGCGAGTTTAATAATGAATTCTCCATGGGCACAGCCAATTTCAACAGAAAGTTGTTTGGAATTACTGAATAAAGAGTCACTCGGCATTTGATCAAAATCTCTTTGAAGATTAAGTGGATTAACATGTTTTCGAACTCTCATAAGGCAGGTATTGTATCGTATAAATAAAATATCGACTACTGTAATCCTTCTGACTCACCCCAGCCCCTCTCTATATAAAAGAGGGTAATATAAAAGTTAACTAATAGTTGCTAAATTCTGGCTCCCCTTCTATTTTCAAGAGAAGTGGTTGGGGGATGAGTTATTAATCCGCAATAAACGTTTCGAAAACTATATGTTATAATTCTATAACTAAATATTGAAACTAAGTAATATAAGTATATATAAATTAGAAAAAACAATAAAAATTATGTCAAGAGAAGTCAACTTAAGAACAGATGAAGAAATAGAGAAAATCGCTGCTGCGGGAAGTATTGTAGCCGGTTTTTTGGATGAAGAAGTAAAAAAATATTTAACTCCAGGGATCAAAACAATCGAAATCGATAATCTTGCCACTCAATATGCCTTTGACCATAAAGGACGACCTTCTTTTAAAGATGTTCCGGGTTATTATCATAGTTTATGTATCTCGATTAATGAGCAAATAGTTCACGGAATTCCAGGCCAGAGAGAACTTAAAGAAGGTGATTTAGTAAAAATTGATTTTGGTGTGACCAAAGATAATTATATTGGTGATGCCTGTAGAAGCTATATTATCGGTGACGCCACACCGGACGTGAAGCACCTTGTCGAGATTACTGAAAAGTGTCTTTATTTAGGTATCGAAGCTGCCATTATTGGAAATTATATTGGTGATATTGGTTATGCTATTCAGAAATTAGCTGAAAAGAATCGTTTTGGTGTTGTTAGAGAGTTTGTGGGGCATGGTGTAGGAACTCAGCTGCATGAAGCTCCATCCGTACCACATTATGGGCAAAGAAGAACCGGAATAAAACTGAAGGAAGGGATGATTCTGGCGATTGAACCTATGATCAATATGGGAACCTGGAGATCAAAAGTCTTGGCGGATGGGTGGACAGCAGTTACAATGGATGGTAAGTGGTCTGCTCAGTTTGAACATACCATAGCAATAACAAAAAATGGTCCGAGAATATTAACAAAACTAAATGAGGTGGAAAAGTGAATCAGGAATTAATTAAAAAAGTGATGGATTTGTTTGAAAAGTCAAAAATATCAAAATTATCGATTGACAGTGAAGAATTAAAAATAAGTTTAAGAAAAAACAATACTCCTCCGATTCCAATTAAGCCTCAAATTATTGCTCCCGCTAAAACAGTTGATATTATTAAGCCGATCGTAGATACCTCAACGACAATAAAAGCTGATAGTGTTGGCTTTTTTGATCCGATGATCACACAAAAAGATATTAAAGCGAGCATGATGATTCCTAAAGGGACTGCAATTTATAGCATAACATCGATGAATATCGCGCACGATAAAAAATTAGAAAGAGATTGTAAAATAGTTGAATTTCTTGTGACTAAAGGTACTCCAGTAGAATATGGACAACCAGTTGCTCGAATAAATGAACTTTAGTCTATTCCTTATCTTTCTTGCTGGAGTGATGCTTCAGGGGAATTGTTTCGGATGGGGTATTGGAACTCATCTTTACCATGGAGGAATGGTTGTTCTAGCCCCAGGTACGCTTGTTCCAGCTATAGCAGAACTTATTACAAAATATTCTACCGATTATCTGTATGGCATCATCAGTGCTGATTTTCATATTGGTAAAGGATTGAAGCAACATTTAAAACACTGTCATCACTGGGATATGTCAAAAAAAATTATTGAGAATGCCCAGACAGAAAAACAAAAATCCTTTGCTTATGGTTATTTATCTCATTTAGCAGCAGATGTTGTCGCTCATAATTTTTTTGTATCATCTTTCATTAATAAAAAAAGTGTATTCGGTAAGAAAATGAATCACATTTATTGGGAAATAATTGCTGATTCCATTATTCCTCACAATTTATGGAGACACCTGCAAACGGTTGCCTATCATCACCATTCTGAAAATGATGAACTCATGAACCGTATTCTTGAAAAGAACATTTATATTTATAAATTAAAGCGATTTATTTATAAACGCCACATGGAATTGCATAATTTTAGAATATGGCAGCAGCAAGTAGAGAAAATGAAGGATAAATATGAAGATGAATCGATTAAAACCATCCATTATTTCCAAAAGCTAGCATATTATTGCGTATTAGATGTATTAAATAATCAATTCGAATCGGTGGTTATGAAATATGATCCAATGGGGCCTTCACCGTCATTGCTGAAAATAATTAGTCAAAAGGTTTCCAATGAGGTTTCAATCCCTGCTGATTTGGTTAATCTCGAGTATCTTTATGGTGAAAGAACGTAATGGAGAAGGACCATAATGTAAAAACACTTTTTTTGGCTAATCCCAGAGGATTCTGCTCAGGAGTAACAAGAGCCATTAATACAGTAAATAAAGTTATCGCAGAGCACACAGCGCCGGTGTATGTGTTTCATGAGATCGTACATAATAAAATTATTGTAAATCAGTTTATCAAACGGGGTGTTATTTTTGTTCGTTCACTGGACGAAGTTCCTGATGGCGAAGTTCTTGTTTTTAGTGCACATGGAGTTTCTCCAAAAATAGTAGAACTGGCAAAACAAAAAAACTGTAAAATTGTAGACGCAACATGCCCATTGGTTGAGAAAGTTCATACTGAGGCAAAAAAACGAGTACAAGAAGGGGCTCATATTATTTATATCGGACATGTGGGACACGAGGAGGTAATGGGTGTTCAGGGTGAATATAGTCCAGATCAAATGACTGTTATTAAAGGTTCGTCTGAAATTAATCAAATTCCGAAAGGAAAATCAAGCTATGTGGTACTCAGTCAGACAACACTTAATAGCAAGGATGTTCAAAATACGATACTCGAAATAAAAAATAAAATACCCGGTATTATCAGTGGCGATACGGCCAACATATGCTATGCCACGACTGCACGTCAGGTTGCAGTGGAATCATTAGCAGACAATGTCGATATTTTTATCATCTTGGGATCATCAAACAGTTCAAACGCGAACAGGCTTAGAGAGATTGCTGCAACAAAAGTAGATTCATATTTAGTGGATACGATTCAAGAAATAGAAGAATGTATTTTAGAGAACGCAACTAATATTGGTATTTCATCTGGTGCATCAACTCCTGAGGAGTTAATACAGGATGGAATTAATTACCTTTCATCGAAATATGGTGTTTGTATCGTTGAAAAAAAAGTTAAAAAGGAGAGTCAAATTGAAAAATAAAATCTTACAAGCATTTGGATTATCCATTCTTATTATGGTGTTAAGTTTATTTCCAATAATGGAAATAATAAATAATACGGCCTACAATCAGAAATTTATTTTTAGAGGAGTTGTTCATCCTTCTAACGAGATTGTAATTCTTACAATTGATGATGAGTCCATATCGTGGATGTCTAAATGGCCATGGCCAAGGTCATATCATGCAAAAGTGATTAGCGAACTGAAAAAAGCCGGTGCAAAACTGGTTGTGTTTGATGTGTTTTTCGATTCGCCGACACAGTTTGATGATCAAGATGATATTAGTTTTGCAAATGCTGTAAAAGAAGCTGGTAATGTTGTTCTTGCAGCAAGTTTTGTAAATGTAAAAGAGAAGGGACTATTTAAAGTGGTAAAGCAACCGTTTAAAAAACCTATTCAAATGCTTTCAGATGCAGCAGTTGATGTTGGGGTTGTCCATCCTGCGCTAGATCTAGATAATATTGTGAGACGGTTTCAAATTATTTATAAATCTGGGAACCAATACTACGCATCCTTGGCACTTCAAGCAATACGATATACTCAATCAGGACGGAATTTAAACGTTATCAACGAAAATAAAATTCAAGTCGGAGATAAGACCATTCCCTTGAGAGATGCTCGATTGTTAATCAATTATTATGGCCCATCCGGAACCTTTTCGAGTGTACCCTATGTTCGTGTGTATGACGGTACTCAGCTAGTGGACAATCCAGATATATTTAGGGATAAAATAGTCTTAATCGGTTCTTCTGCCTATGAGTTACACGACGTATTTCCAACTCCATATGATTTAACCATGCCTGGAGTGGAAATCCATGCCAATGTGATCCAGACGATATTGGACAAAAGCTATATTTCCGTGATTCCTATATATTATTTGTTCCTGATCATATTTCTGTTGATATTACTTAATATTTATATCAGCTATCCATTAAAAATTAAGACCTATTTCTTCATTGTTCTTGCAGAAATAATGGGTGTATATGTTGCCTTGTTATTTATTTTTAAAATTTATAGACTGGAAATTCCTTCCCATTCTCTAAGCATTGCCCTCATTGTGACGTTTGTTACTCAAACAGTGATTAAATTTATTAAGGAAGAGAAAGAAAAAAAGAAGGTTCGCAGTGTCTTTTCTCAGTATGTCGCTCCGTCCGTCGTGAATGAACTCTTGAATCATCCTGAAACGGTTGAATTAGGCGGAACATTAAAAGAGGTGACGATTTTTTTTAGTGACATTCGAAGTTTTACCAGTTTTAGCGAAAACCATACTCCGAGAGAAGTGGTAGATATGTTAAATGAGTATCTAGATGCCATGACTAAGGTCATTTTTGAATACGGTGGAACACTTGATAAATATGTGGGTGATGAAATTATGGCTATTTTTGGAGCACCGCTAGATCTACCAAATCACGCAAAAATTGCGATTGATTGTTGCGTGGCACAGTTGAAGAAATTGAAGGAACTTCAAAAAAAGTGGGCAGATGAAGGTAAAACGGTTTTAGATATTGGCATGGGACTAAATACCGGCGAGGTCATTGTCGGAAATATTGGGTCATCCATGCACAAGGACTATACCGTAATCGGTGACCCGGTCAATCTTGCGGCTAGGCTGGAATCAGCCACCCGTAACTATACGACCGCTGACCATACTTGCTATATTTTAATTTCTGAGTATACTTATGATAAAGTTAAAGAGTACTATAATTGTAAGTTTGTTGATGAAATTGCAGTTAAAGGAAAGAAAAATAAAACAAAGATTTATGAGATTATTGTCTAACTCGTCACTGGAAGCAACATCATTGTTTAGCTCGGAATTTTAAGCTTGCTATTTACTTTTTCGGCCATTTTATTTAAAATAATGGACATATGCGAAACAATCGTATAATTGGTATATTCTAAGGGGGTGATATTTGGTAGCAGGTAAGTATCTGTGACTCGTTCACACTGTGGTTAAATCACTAAGTGATTAAGTCACAACAAAACTCAAGAGGAGGAATTATGAAAAAGTTAATTATATTATTAGTAGTTATTTTCACAATGGGCACATTCGCATTAGATGTTAATATGAATGTACAAGGTAGCGTAGGGTTTGCATTAGATGTTGATGCAAAAGCAGCACAAGATCAATCTTTTGGTGATGTTCGTCCTACATTTATGATTAAAAAAGGCGACACAACACTATATTGGATGCCAAAAACAAGTGCTAGTACATTAGTTGATTATATGTTCGTAGATACTATGACTGGTCTTGGTATGTTAAGAGTTGGTTTACAAAGAATCGGTTTAGCAAACAATGTCGCAGGTCCATATGCAACAAGTACATTCCTTTTAGGTGCTGTTCAAAAAGGAACTGGTATGGGAATCGCTACTAAAATTGCTGGCATGACAACAAGAATCACATTATTAGGTAATATGTGGTTATTAGATGATGGTACAGCTAATACAGCAACAAACAAAGCGTCTTTATCCGCTTTAGTTGATCTAGGTGTGTTTGGAGTAAAAGTAGGTGGAGTATATAACGTAGATAATACTTCAGGTGCTACAAAAAATGGCCTTTCTGGTTATGTTGAAGCTAAACAAATGATGGCAGGAATGACAGTTGCCGGTGCTGCGTTTATTGATTTAAGTGATGATGCTGCAGCAGCTTCATTATGCAACTATTTATCACAAACAAAAGCAAGACGTTTAGTACAAGCTTATGTTGCTTATCCTTTAGGTGCAGTTGAATTAAGAGGAAGCTATACAACAGATTTAAATAAAGCAACAATCGATAATGAAATCATTGGTGCAGTAAAATACGCATTATCTCCAGAAGTAAATGCATGGTTCACATATACTATGTCTAAAGCAGCTGGTGGTGCAGAAACAAAATCTGGCGTTGTATCAGTTGAATTCTTAGTAATATAATTACTTAAGAGGAACTAACCTATGAAAAAAGGCCTGACATTATTTATCGCGTGTCAGGCCTTTTTTTTCTCCACGCTTTTTTCATTTTTCAACGATAATCTGTCAGACAAAGAACTGTCCGTTTATCGAATTTCAGAAGGCCATAATGTGTTATTAGTGACAGAAAATATTGAGCTGATCAACACAAGAAATGTTGTTTATCATCGCATCTCCCTAAATGGTTCTGATGGTGGCACGGCTGAAATCCTTCTAATTAAAGATAAAATGCTTCCCTATCAGGCGGTCTATTACAACGAAAAGAAAGAAATTATCAGCAAAGTAATATATCGAGAAGAAGAGATCGAAGTCAGTATTCCGTCCAAATATATTTACTACAAGTATCCCTATAATAATCGACAAATATGGGACTATAATACTTTTTTCCATTTATTTAGAGGTTATCCTTTTAGTAAGAATGAAGTTATCTTATGGAGTTTTTATCCAGATATTAAAAAAAGTTTTCAGGTCTATGTCAAACAGGTTGGAGAAGAAGATATTTTTTTCTTAGGAAAGAAAACGACTGCGATTGTTCTTGAATCCGGTGCTGCTGGTTTTGTTGAATCTATTCTTTTCCCTCAAATATTTAAATTTTGGGTGCAAAAGGATTCCCCCCACTTGTTTATCAAGTTCCAAGGAAAAAACTTCATTGGAGTGGAAAACCTCACGGAATTAATCTACTACAAGGCTTATTAGTGGTTGTCAATAAAACCGTTCATAGTATATAATATTTTACGATATTTTGGGGCCCATAGCTCAGTTGGTTAGAGCGTCCGGCTCATAACCGGCAGGTCGTAGGTTCAAGTCCTACTGGGCCCACCAAAAATCCCCAAAAAATTTGACCTCTCAATAATCGGTGGCAATAATCTAGGTCTTGCGATTGAAGGGATTGGGCATAAAAAGTCCCCCTTCAGGGGGATTTAGGGGGTCATGAAACTATGCTCAAAAAGATTCTTTTTTAATTAACAGTGTTAGGATACAATAATATACTAAGACTAAAATGGTTTGCAGGTCTCCTGCTAAACATTTTCTAGTCGGAGTTAACTCTAACTTTTAGTTAGAGTTATGCTTAAGCGAAATGCTTAGGAAATGATTTGCGGACAAATCATTTCCGGTTGAGTATAATAAATAAACAGGAGGTAAAAAATGAAATTATCAATAATCGTACCTGCGTATAATGAAGAAAAAACATTAGCTGACACCTTAAAGGGATTAACGTCCCAAACCTATTCAGATTTTGAAGTCATTGTTGTCGATAATAACAGTAAAGATAAAACCTCCGAAATAGCAAAAAAGTATACGGATAAAGTGTATCTGGAAACGAAACAGGGTTATATTCATGCTGTGATACGCGGAGCAAAGGAAGCAAGTGGAGATATTATTACTTTTTGTGATGCAGATACCGTTTATCCTAAAACATGGGCAGAGAAGGCAATGAAGGTATTTGCGAAAAGCGAGAAGATTGTTGTTGTTTATGGTACTTGTGATGTTTTCGATGCTGGATTTATCGGAAAGTGGACAAATTATCTGGCTTACACTAGTTTTTTATTTGTATCACGTATGTTGGGTCTTAATAATACTTCAGGTTTTAATTTTTTAATGAGAAAAGACGCATACATAAAAGCCGGCGAGTATGATCCTGCTTTTAAAAAAATGTCTCCGGACATCGAACTTGGAAAAAGACTTGGGAAGCAGGGCCTTGTTAAGTTTGTTCCGAGCCTAAGAGTCTCCTCTTCTGTTAGACGATTTAAAGAAGGTGGTGGAATTAAAACGACGATAATGTTTGCAAAAGCGTGGTGGTCAATGTTGCGTAATAAATTACCAGATGTTGATTATGCCGAGTATAATGAGGGCGCTCCTAAATGAAGTATACGTCACCACGAGGAACACGGGATATATTGCCTGAAGAATGCGATGTATGGCGATACATAACCGATACGATAGTAAATATATTTAATGTCTATAACGTTAAAGAAATAAAAACTCCAATCTTTGAATCGGCAGAACTCTTTCAAAGAGCGGTTGGGGATCAGACAGATATTGTCGAGAAGGAAATGTATGTATTTGAGGATAAAGGCAAGAGAGTTCTAGCATTAAGACCGGAAGGAACTGCATCTGTTGTAAGAGCCTATCTTCAAAATCTTCCAGTATTTCAAAAAAATAAGTTGGTGAAATTATTTTATAATGGCCCAATGTTTCGATATGAGAGGCCACAAACCGGACGATATCGGCAGTTTTATCAGATTGGGGTAGAGGCGATTGGCTCATCACTACCTTTAATTGATGCTGAGGTTATGATTATGGGTGTTCAGATATTTAAAGAACTGGGGATCGAGGATATCAATATCGCCGTTCACTCTGTCGGTTGTGATGTATGTCGACCTGTTATTCGAGAACGTCTCAAAGATTTTGTAGCATCGATTTTGCCTCATTTATGTACCGATTGTCAAAATCGTTATGAAAAAAATCCTCTTAGAATACTAGACTGTAAAAATCCAACCTGCCAGACATATTTTGCTGGTATGCCGGATATGGCAAATGCTCTGTGTCATGAGTGCAACGATCATTTCATCGGCGTATTGAATTTATTAGAAGAAAATCAGATTCCGCATGAAGTTGATTCTCATTTAGTAAGAGGATTGGATTATTATACAAAAACTGTGTTTGAAATTCGGTCAAATCTTTTGGGAGCTCAAAATGCAATTTGTGGGGGTGGTCGTTACGATACACTAATTGAGGAAATGGGCGGTAAACCAACGCCTGCCTTCGGATTTGCAATTGGTATGGATCGTCTTTATATGGTGTTTAATCAACTTAATCTTGAGGTGCCCGATCAGAAAAATATGGATGTTTATATTGTGGGTGTTGGTGCGGCAGGACAAGATAAGTCTCTTAAAATAGCTTCGACACTTCGAAAACATCATATTTACGCAGAAATGTGTTTGAAAGGAAATTCAATCAAAAATGGTTTGCGCGAAGCCGTTCAATTAAATGCCAGATATGTTATAATAATTGGTGAAAACGAGATTGAAACCAATAGCTATACTGTTAAAAATCTTGAAGATAAAACGCAGTTTGAAACTGGGGATATTGAGGAAATCATTAAGTTAATTCAAAAATAATCCGTGGGGGAGTTTTGCCGTTGTTAATGACTAGAAAAATACAATTACTGATAATACTTGCGACTTTATGCGCAACAATTTCTTTTTCATTTGTTGATCCTAAATATGAAGGAGTGCTGGATTTAAGGTATGTTAGATCCAATAATTTATATAAAGGAACCGGAAGTTTTAATATTTCTGACATACAGCTAAATGTTAAATTCCCATTAAATAAACACTATCTGGTTTTTTACGAAACTCACCTTATGGGGAATATAGAACAATTTGAACAATTATTTTTGGATATAGACGGTTTTGCATTGCCGGTAAACCTCAAATTAGGGCGTTTTCGAGTTCCCTTTGGCAACGAAAAAATAAACCAATCAGAAAAGTATTTTATTTCTAATACGGTTCAACGGGATGCTATTTGGGGAAATGGTTCTTACTTAATCCCAAGAGAGGAAAATGGTCTGGACATTTATTATCATTCAAGAGTATTTTCTGCCGATTTATTTTTAGTAAATGGGAATGGTGAAATTAGTGAATCAGCAAATGACAAAGCTGGAAAGTCAGTTGGCCTTGATCTTCGGTTCTTACTAAAGGATGTAGTGGATGTCGGATTATCAGCTTACTATAATGATTTAAGTACTCCTTCATCAAATGGTGTTGATAACCAATATTTATTGCTTGGTACAGACTATAAGTTCTCCGTATATGAGATAGATTTCGAGGTCGCTTATTTGTTGGCGACAGGGAAATTAAATGGTTCATCTAAAGAAGTGAATGCACTTTCAGGTCAGATTGTTATTCCCTATGAAAAGGACTTGCTGATTGGGCTAAATACATCGTATCATTCAAGCTCAACAATGAACGATTATCGACACATTCTTTCATTAAGTTATATAATAAACCAGGATATAACACTTAAAACAGAATACTATATTGATCGAATCAATGATAAGAAAGATTGGAGAGGGCAAGTACAATTGCTTGTCAGAATTTAAGATGGCAGAAATAAATAAATATTTAATAGCTAAAATCAGAAATGAGTCCTTCGGTATTAATATCAATAGTGTTCAAGAAATTATCCGTGATGTTGAAGTATCAAAAGTCCCTGGAAAGATTGAGTATTTAGAAGGCGTAATATCTGTTAGAAATAGCGTTATCCCTTTAATTAATCTAAAATTGAAGCTATTTGGAGATACAAGAAAAAATGATGAATTGATCGTTGTGATCGCGCATGATAAAGAGGGCGAAAATCATATTGGTTTTACAGTTGATGAAGTGGTTGAGGTAATATCTATACCAGATAATATGATTGATAATCCTCTTTTTTTTAGCAATAAATACGGAGATAACGTTGTTAGTGGTATTGGAAAGCTGGATTCCGGTTTGGTTGTAATTTTAAATATAGATAAATTGATGACTCCGGAAGACATGACCGATATTGAAAGTGCATTGAAGCGTAAAAGGAAGACAAGTAAGTGAAGCAGATAGAAAATATTATCCAGCTGGATACAAACTCAACGAAATCAGTAGATATAACAAATAAAAGTTTTTTTGATATACCGATGGATTATATTGCAAATGCAGAAAAACATTTGCATAGTGCCGAAACAAAAAGTGTTGCTTATTTTTCTATGGAGTTTGGTCTTGCTCCAAGTATTTACAACACATATATATCGAAGAACGATGTGTCTAAGCTTAATAAAAAAAGAAGCTTTGAAGTATTTTCAAATATGAGACAGATGGATTACTATCATTTGGTTAACATTGATACTTTAGTTGATATGCCAATATATAGTGGTGGATTGGGTGTTCTTGCAGGTGATACCCTAAAGTCATGCTCTGATCTAAAATTACCGTTATTAGGTGTTGGAATTTTATGGAATAAAGGCTATTTCGATCAAAAGTTTTGTTTTCATTTTGGCCAAATTCCTGGAGAGTTTACTTGGGACCCAAATACATATCCCGGATTGGTTAAGCTAAACAAGTGTGTTGATGTTGCAATAGGGGATACAGTTATTAAATTCTATATATGGAAATATTATGTATCTAGTTTTGATAAGAAACATGTAATCCCTTTAATCTTATTAGATGCAAATCATCCTGATAACCCTGAATGGGGTCGGAAACTAACGGACCAACTATATACAAGTCACACAGTGTGGTGGAAAATTGTTCAACGTAAGATATTGGGAATTGGCGGTATGCGTGCAATTAAAGCATTAGGCTATAATATCGATCTATATCACCTGAATGAAGGACATGCAGCCTTTGCCTTCGTTGAAATGGCAAAAGGTTTAAGTGATAGCAAAATGAAGGCTTTGACGGAGCATTTTGCTTATACCTGTCATACTCCTGTTGAAGCAGGGCACGATCGACTTCCAATTAATGAATTAGCAAAGGTTCTTTCTGAAGAAGAGTTGAAGATAGCAAGAAAACAAGGGCAAGATATTAATCCTGAACTAATTAACCTAACATTAATTGCCATGAACTCAAGTGCCCATGTGAATGCTGTTGCAAGAAAACATGAAGAAGTAACCAAAATTCAGTTTCCAAGTCATGAGGAAAAAATTTCTGGTATAACTAATGGAATTCATGTTCCAACATGGATTAGTGAGTCTTTCGAAACCTTATTTGATAAATATAAGGATGTGTTTGTTGATTGGAAGAATATATCGATTAATCTGCAAAACATTAATAGCCTTTATGATAATACAGAATTTCGTAAAGAGTTATGGAATGCTCATAAGTTAAATAAAAAGCACTTAATGAGTTTATTAAGTCCATGGATGGTTCAAGATAATGTTTTTACAATTGCATGGGCAAGACGTGCTGCACCATACAAAAGACCGAGTCTAATATTACAAAATATAAAACATTTAATTAGTATCGCTAAAAAGAATGGTCCAATACAAATATTATTTGCCGGGAAAGCACACCCCAATGATTTTGTGGGGTCTGGGAACATTAAAGAAATTTTAAATATTATCGATTCATTAGGTGAACATCGAAATTTATTAAAAATACTATTTCTTGAAAACTATGATACGTATATTGCAAAGCAACTCATAAGTGGTGTTGATGTATGGTTAAACAATCCATTACCACCGTTTGAAGCATCAGGAACGTCTGGAATGAAGGCTGTTCTAAACGGAGTCCTTCAATTAAGTACAATGGATGGATGGGTTGTTGAGGCTGCTGACAAGGAAATCGGCGAGATTTTTGGCTATCGACCGGATGATGGTGAAATTGGCAATGAAGAGGACTTGAAGATGAGAGAAGATTCATCGTCTTTATATAAAAAGTTAGAAGAAATGGTGAAAGATTACTATCATGTTGAACATGCTGATGTAGATAAAGGCAAGTATCATTCAAAATGGATTGATCGTATGATTAATTGTATTGAGGTTGCAGGTTTTTTTAATACGTCTCGAATGGTCAATCAATATAATGATAATGTCTGGAAGATGACGCCAATTCAATAAATATATTAAAAAAAAGTAGGGAACAGTTTCAAACTACTCCCTACTTTTATAAATTTATTAGTTAAACGATTGTTGCTTCTACTGTGTGTTCTTTATTGTCAGTAAATATGGGAACTAAATTACCTTTTATAAGCTTCCCATCAACTAAAAGTTCCTTGATCCCTTTACTATGTTTATTTGGATTTTTAATTAATATCGAGTATTGAATGCCACGGAATTCACGTTTAATTTTAACTTCATTCCATTCAGTTGGAATACATGGATTTATTTCAATCCCATTATATCTCGGCATAATACCTACTATGTATTTTGTTGCTGCCTGATAGGTCCAAGAGGATGTGCCGGATAACCAGCTATTTCGTGCTAAACCGAATTGAGGATGCTCATCACCTAGTATGTTTTGTGGATATGAGTATGGTTCGCATTCAAAGGTGTCAATAATATCATTTTTTGAAGCAGGGTTTATTTGATTATAATACTGAAACGCACGATTTCCATTTCCAACAATTGTTTCAGCTATCATTACCCACGGATTTGTATGTAAGAAAATACCTCCATTTTCCTTTGCTCCTGGAGGATAGGTTGTAATTCCGCCTTTACGCCAATCAAATCCGTTGTATCCTGGTGCGCTGAGTTTAATGCCGAACTTGGTATTAAGAAGTGTATTAACGGAATTTAGTGCAGTTAACGCGCGATCAGAGTCAGCAAATCCTGATAACACAGGCCATGATTGTCCATTTGTATATATTTTGCCTTTATCATTACTATCTGAACCAATGGGCGAGCCATCTTCTTCAAAATAACGTATAAACCATTTTCCATCCCAAGCATGTTTATTAACTAGTAATTTCATGTGGTCATAATCGGCTTCATATTCACTTGCTGTTTGGGTATCACCTAAATATTTCATGAGTTCGATCATTTCTTTAAGTGCAACGCCATATTGATTGGCTATAAATAAACTTTCTGCTTTCCCTCTAAGGTTAACCGTATCGTTCCAGTCTGCAAAGCCAAGTAAAGGCAATCCATGAGGACCAATATTGTTTTTTGTGAATTTCAAAGACAGCTTTATATGGTCAAGCACTGTTCCGGTATGACGTTTATCAAGCGGGGTTTTCTTGTCATAAAAAGTAATAAGTTCATCTAAAAATTTCATGTCTCCAGTTTCTTTTAAATATGCACAAACGGAGAAAACAATCCATAGATGGTCATCACCATAATACTTATGACCTTCTTCTTCTCTTGAGTCGCCTTCGTTTGCTTCCATCGTTGATGGGAAGAATTGATGCATTGCTGAGCCATCAAGTTTTTGAACGCTAAGCAGTTTTTTGATTAATTCCTTGGCCTCATTCGGAATGCTGGCTAAAACGCCCATAACATCTTGGGAGCTATCTCTAAAACCGATTCCTCTTGCGCCTAAGCCTAATTGATATAAGGAAAGATATCTAGACCAGTTCATTGTGGTATGACATTGACGTGGATTGTGAATATTTACCATTGTATTAAAAGACTCATTTGGCGTCTGTACTTGCATTTTTGCAAGATATTTGTCCCAAAATTGCGATAATTCATTAAACGCTTTATCAACAGTTGATTCGTTTGAATAAGCAAGAATGGAACCCTTTGCATCCTCAATCGATTTTTCTTGACCAAGTTGAGTAATGATACGAATCGTTTGTTTTGGTTTGAGTGTTCCGCATTTGTGAAGTAAGGCAGCAATATTGTCAGCTCGTAATGATTCTTGATTAGATAAATGCTCATTTTGTAGTTCTAGGGGATTTTCCCATGTACCATATTCATTATCCCCTAAAAATAATTTTCGATCAGATTGAAATGAATCAACCGGAAAATTGGAAGTAAAATAGTTAACAGCAGTATCTCTCTTCATAAAGGCATATTGCTTTAATATGATTTTATTATCCTTTTCCTTAATTGCTTCAACCGTCATTGTTTGGGGAACCCAGTCCGCATTGGTGTATTGTTTTAATGCATCAAAATGAGTGAATTCGACAACCGGAATTACGTCAATATCCATTGGTTTATCCGTGATATTGCTTATTTTGATATCTCGTAAAACAACATTCGAATTAGTTGGAACAAATATTGTGACTTCTGTACGAATTCCATAAATTTCTGAGATGATGCGCTGATAGGACAATCCAACATGACATTCATACTTATCATAGGGATCTAACGTTGGCACAAAAAAAGGTGAGAAGACTTTATATGAATTCTTGTCTTTAATTCGGATGTATAAAGTTTCACCTTTAAAGTCTGAACTTGGTAATTGGGGCATATATTTAACAATTCGATTTAGTGCAGGGTCTCCCTTGCATATTAAACTACCACCAGTATGATCTACCAACCCTCCAAATTTTAAAGTTCCAACATAATTAATCCATTTTACTGGTGTTTTTGGATTTGTTATAACGTATTCTCTATTTTTATCATCAAAGTATCCGTATTTTCCCACTATAGACTCCTTTTTTTTATTGAAATTACGAGATATATAATATAAGGGAAAAAGACTATGCAGTCAACAAAATTCAAGTATGAATCAATTAATAATACTATAAGGAATAGTTTTTTTTAATATAAAAGAATGATAGACAAAATAGTTAAATTGTTTATATAATGTTTCTATTAATAGAAACAAATTGTGGTAAGTAAAATGAATGAAATTATTAAAATATTTACAGAAATAACCGATCAAAGGGAGATGGAAAAACTCTTTAATGAGATTTTAACCGATAAAGAGCGTAGCGATATAAATCTTAGGTGGCAGCTGATGAAGGAATTGAGTGATGGAATGTCTCAGAGAGATATTGCCTCAAAATATCGTATTAGTTTGTGTAAAATAACACGTGGAGCCAAAATATTAAAAAATAAAAGATCCATATGCCGAAAATTAATTAATGAAAAAGATTAAAAAATAAAGGAGGAAGCAATGCAAACAAAAATTTTATTAACTGAACAGGAAATGCCAAGACAATGGTACAATATTCTCCCGGATTTAAGTGGTCCGCTGGCTCCGCCACTACATCCTGTTACACTGAAACCAATGACCCCACAGGATCTCTCTGTGCTTTTCCCTATGGCTTTGTTAGAACAGGAAATGAGTGATAAACGATGGATTGATATTCCGGATGAAATATTAGATGTATATTCGCTTTGGAGACCAAGTCCATTATACCGAGCACATCGACTGGAAAAGGCACTAGGTACACCTGCTAAAATTTATTACAAATATGAAGGAGTGAGCCCAGCAGGTTCTCATAAAACAAACACAGCAGTTCCTCAAGCATATTATAATAAAAAAGAAGGAATAAACCGTATTGCAACAGAAACAGGAGCAGGTCAATGGGGAAGTGCTCTGTCCTTTGCTTGTAACCTATATGGAATAGAATTAGTTGTATACATGGTTAAATGTAGTTATGAAGCAAAACCATATCGAAAGAGCATGATTGAGACGTGGGGTGCGAAAGTATATCCAAGTCCGACAAATAAAACAAATGCTGGGAGATCGATTTTAAAGCAAGACCCAAATTGTCCTGGGTCGCTTGGTATTGCAATTAGCGAAGCCGTTGAAGATGCAGCCACTCATGATGATACTCATTATGCACTTGGTTCTGTTTTGAATCATGTATTGCTTCATCAAACAATTATTGGTTTAGAAGCAAAATTACAGTTGAAAAAAGCAGGAGATTACCCTGATGTTGTTATCGGTTGTGTCGGTGGTGGATCAAATTTTGGAGGTATTGCAAACCCATTTGCTTATGACAAGATTAATGGAAAGAACGTTCGCCTTTTAGCTGTTGAACCTGCGGCATGTCCAACAATTACTAAAGGCTTGTATGCCTATGATTATGGTGATTCAACAAAACTAGGTCCTGTTGTTGAGATGTATACATTGGGTCATGATTTTGTTCCACCTGGAATTCATGCTGGAGGTTTACGTTATCATGGTATGTCCCCCATCATTTCAAAATGCGTAAAGGAAGGGTTAATGGAAGCTGAAGCATATACTCAGAAAATGTGTTTCGAGTCGGCAATTTTATTTGCAAAGTCAGAGGGAATAATATGTGCACCTGAATCATCTCATGCAGTGAATGGTGCGATAAAAGAAGCATTAAAGGCAAAAGAAGAGGGTAAAGAAAAAACGATTCTTTTTAATTTATCAGGTCATGGTTACTTTGATATGACGTCCTATGATAAGTATCTATCTGGCCAGTTGGAGGACTACGAATATCCAGCCGCCGAAATAAAAAAAGCATTAAATAAGTTACCAAAAGTGTAAGGTAGGTTATAGGACGACATATCTATGTCGTCCTATAATTTTTATTTTCTGTTTTTTAGTACGATGATATCAGCTTATAAGAAGACTGGGATTAATAATTAAAATAAAAGGTGACGATTTCCATGCAAGAAAAAATAGCTAAAGAATTAAAAGACTATTATAAAGAATACTATAAAGATACTTTAAAACTTGTTGATTGGGAAGAACGAATTAATAGTCGTTTAGAGGAAGAAACCAATATCGGCAAGAAAGTTGTTGATGGAATTATTAATGTATCAAATTACGATCTAAATAAAAAAACTATATTAATAGTGGGAGCGGGTACTGGAGCGGAATTATTCTATATTCATAAAAACTATGACGTTAGGATATATGCGATTGAAAATTATGACAAAGCATATAATATATTAGTTAAGAAAGCTGAATTGTATAATTTAAATAAAGAGAATATTCTGCATTCATCAATAGAAAATAATGGTTTTGAGACTGGTCAATTTGATTTGATTGTTTGTTTCTCAGTTTTAGAACATGTTCAAGATGTTGATCAAGCTATTTATGAAATGAATAGATGTTTAAAAAAGGGAGGGCTACTTTATTTGAATTTACCGAATTATGCTTATCCTGAAGAATTCCATTATAAGATTACGACATTTCCTCTTTCTATTGATAATGGTTTTCTTTGTAAAATACATTTAAAAATGATGGGAAGGTATACACCCTTCATAAATACAATTAATTGTTTATCTCGATCAAAGTTGGATCGAATTTTTGTAAAATATAATATTAAATTTACTAGAAAAGATAATATTAATAAGTATAAAGTTTCGGATGTTATAAAATCTCCAAAGCTTATTCTTAAGTATATTTATTACATATTAAAGATACCAAGAACACAAATAGTTCTTATTAGTAAAGACAAGTAAATTGATGCGAAATTGTCTATTGATTGGATAATTTCTTAAATTTTAGTGCTAGAAGCTAATTGTAATGACACAGTTATTTTATAAGCTGATATCAAAATGTGTAATCATGAAGTGTGAATTATTTTCATCAACTGGCAAGGTTTTTGTTGTTGTAATGGATGCATAAATAAAGTGTAAAGCGACAAAGACATCATGCTTTGATATAATTTAATAATATACCAAACTGTCCTCAATGAACTTTTAATTAAAGAAAGAAGAAAGTAAAAATCTAATGAAATACAAATTGGAAAAAGTTAATTGTCCCGTATGTGATTCAAATCAATCTAGAATCTATATCGAAAATGCTAAAGAACTATATTTCGGTTTAAATGAATATTTTAATGTTGAAGAATGTCTAGATTGTAAGCTCATTTATACTAACCCAAGACCAACGCAAGATACTATGGGGGCTTTTTATATTGATAACCAAGGATATCTGGCTCCTGTGGAAGACGACAACTCGTTTTATAATTTAAAGATTGTTCAGGGTATACTTGCTAAATATTATAATTATGAAATCCCTTATGTAAATAATTCCCTATGGTTAGATATCGCATTTAAATTCTATAAAAAAAGATTGCAGATTATTCATACACCGAAATATAAAAAGGACGGTATATTATTGGATATAGGCTGTTCTAGCGGTAATTATCTATCAAAAATGAAAGATTTGGGTTGGAATGTTTATGGGGTTGAAACAAATAAACTTGCAGCAGAAAATGCTCAAAAACGATTAAAAACAAATACGATTATGAATGGATCCTTAATGGATTTGAGTTTCCAAAATAATTTCTTTGATGTTATAAATATGAGTATGGTACTAGAACATTTGTATCATCCTAAAAAGGTACTACAAGTAATAAATAAGATATTAAAGGATGATGGACAGCTAATTATTTCAGTCCCAGATATATCTGGATTTGAAGCGAAAATATATAAAAGATATTACCATGGATTACATGTGCCTCAGCATTTAAATCATTTTAGCTCAAGAACGATAACAAGATTGCTTAGTTCCTCTGGTTTTGTAGTCGATAAGATAATTCATCAGCAAGGAATAAGGGACTTTGTTGTCTCTGCAGGAAATATGAAAAATAAATGGCTTTATAAAATATTAAACAATATTATAATAAGAAAATTCGTACTAAAAGCAGTAATGATAATTTTGTCTATAATTGGAAAAAGTAGCCGGATGACGATTTATGCACGAAAAACCAAGTAATCAACCCTTAAGTATTTTAACAGTTAATTATAATACAATTGATTTTGTTGAATTAATGGTGTATTCATTTAAAAAACTTACAAAAAATCCATATAAGATGATTATTTGTGATAATGGTTCTAAAAAGAAAGATATAAAAAAACTTAAATGTATTGAGAAAAGTAATTCAAATATTGAGGTGATATATCGAAAACAAACTAGTGCTGGAAGTTTTGGTCATGCACAAGCTCTTGATATTTTGATTGAAAAAGTGACTACCCCCTATTTTGTGGTAATGGATGCAGATGCAGTATTTTTATTAAGAGATTGGGATGAAAAAATGCTGTCTCAAATAAATGATGAGGTGAAAGCAATCGGAACTCCTCCAGTAACATCTAAAAAAATTATTAAATATAGAGATTTTCCAATAATGTTTGCCACCTTATATGATACATATACATATAAAAACCTTAAAGTCAGTTTTATGCCAGATGAAAAGAACTTTAATACAGGAATGGATACTGGTTATGAAATAAGTGAAAGGTTTATTGCAAATGGAAAGAGGGGAATATGTTTTGAAGAAAAAAGTACCCGAATCTACAAGGATGGCCCATATGCAGGAGTGATTTGTGCAGAATATTACTCTAACAGAGAATTGATTGCGTCTCATTTTGGAAGAGGTGCATCATTAGGCAATGCAAAATATTTAAAAAAATTTAGAGTCCCACTTATTGGCAAACTTCTAAGAACGATTATTGGTAAGTACCAGAAAGATAAATGGATCCGGATCAGTATGGAAACTATTAACAAGAATTGAATAATAAGTAGTGCTGATATATAATAAATTATAATATGATATCGGCAATTAAAGATTCTATAAAGTCAACAATATCAGTGATTGATGCTATTTATGGTGATGATTTAATTATTGAACAAATAAGTACATCCGTTTCGATTATCTGCCAGTCTTATCGAGCAAAGGGAAAAGTATTATTCTGTGGTAATGGCGGAAGTGCAGCAGATGCCCAGCATTTTGCAGCCGAATTTACTGGACGTTTTATGTTTGACCGGGATCCGCTTCCTGCCGAAGCATTGCATGCAAATACATCTTATTTGACAGCAGTTGCAAATGATTATTCTTTTGATTTAATATACTCAAGACTTGTAAAAGCAACTGGTTGTATAGGTGATGTATTATTCGCTATCTCGACTTCTGGTAATTCAAAAAATATAATTAATGCAATCATTCAGGCAAAAAGTCAAAACATGAAAGTGATAGGATTGACAGGTATAACAGGTGGTCAAATGAATGAAATATGCGATGTGTGCATTAAAGTACCATCTAATGTTACTCCGAGAATTCAAGAAGGGCACATTGTGATTGGCCATTTGATTTGCGAATTAGTAGAAAAAGAATTATTTTAAGGTTTATATATTAAACCACTTAAATAATAAGATACTCAAACCATGAAACTATTTAAACATAAAATGTTTGCAGATTCTATTTGGATGTTTATGGCTCAAATAGTCGGTGTTGGGTCAGTTCTTATTATTAATATTATTCTCACCCGATTTTTTAGTGTTAAAGACTATGGCATATATCAATTTGTTTTATCTTTAATTGCTATAGGAAATATCATGACTTTTCCCGGAGGAAGCCAGTCTGTTATCAAGGGAGCTGCAAAAGGTTATGATAAAATATTCATAAAAACATTATATATTAGTATGATCAGTAGCTCTATAGTCGCCGTTGCATTTACAATAGTCGGGTGTTTTTTTTATTTTAAATTAAATCAGTACCTCATAGGAATTTTGCTGGCAATAGGTTCTTTCCAGCTGATTTCAATGGGACTAAGCTTTTTTGATGGGTTTTTAATCGGTAAAAAAAAGTTTACTTTATCGCGTCAATTATATATTCTCTTTGTGCTGTTAAAATTGCTAGGCGTTATTGCTGCTGTATGGTTGACTCAAAGTATCATAGTTGTTTTATTAACAACGGTAATTTTGCAATTATTAAACTCCATTATCGGTTGTTTACTGGTGAAAGGATTTATCGACAAAAATGTTAAAACGAACATAACCACTGAGAATAACTTATTATCATTAGGGTGGAGAATGACATTTTTGTTTGTTTTCAGTACGGTTGCGACAAAGGTAGAAAGAGTTTTCCTAGGAGTTATTCACCCGGAGTTGCTTGCTTTGTATCATATCGGCCAAATGATTCCCAGAATTATTAAAGACAACGCAAAATTGTTTATCAGTGTTCCAGCTGCTCATTGGATATCACTATCTAAAAAAAACAACATTATTAAAATAAGAAAGTATTGGTATGTTTTTGTAGGCGGGGGATCAGTCCTGTTTTTGGGCATCCTTTTTCTAAGTCCTATCGTTATCCCTATATTTTTTTCAAATAAGTATATCCAATCAATTTGGATTGTTCAGTGGCTATCAATCAGTCTTATTTTTATTTTTTTACAAACCATGATTTTAAATATTGTAATTTATCAAGGGGAGGAATCATTCTATCAAAAGACTCAAATTCTTGGTTCACTAATAAAAATAGTTTTATTGGCAGTTTTAATGCCATTATTTTTGTTAAAAGGAATTATTTCTGCGGTTGTTATTTCAGATATGATTATGTTTGGGATAATACTTTTCTGGTTTATTAAACAATGTTATCTTATTAAAGATGAGTAAGCTAAATCCGTTGAAGATATTTAAATGATGATTAATAATTCCTTTAGACGTTATTACCTTGACCAGTTTCTTTTAGGTACCGAATTTTATGGCAATGTACTGGATTTGGGAGGGAAAAAGGAACAAAAAAGGGGGGGATTTCATCCTCCACTAGGAAAAGTAATATCATGGGAATATTTAAATACGGATAAAAGTACTAATCCAGACTATTTATGTAATGCCGAAAGTATCCCTGTCAGTGATAGCAAGTTTGACATCGTATTAATGACTGAAGTCCTAGAGCACTTGGAAAACCCGAGGGTCGTGTTGACGGAAGTTTTTAGAATATTAAAACCCGGTGGGAAATTGGTTATAACCGTCCCATTCTTATATCCAATTCATTCAGATCCCAATGATTATCAACGTTGGACACCAACTAAGATTAAAAAAGAACTACTGCTTATAGGCTTAAAAATTGAAATGATACAAGCAATGGGCGGAATTATTTCGGTTGTTATGGATTTAGTTTTATCAAAAACAAACAGCGGTAACTCTTTAAAAGATAAGTTTGTTAGAAAATATATAAAATTAATTTCTGGATTACTCTTGAAAATTGATAAAAAAACAAAGGATAAAGATAAAATAACCACCGGTTTTTCTATTGTAGCTTATAAAAATGATAAAATTGTAAACGGACTCTGAGGAAATAGTAATATGAGATTTATCATTTCTGTTTTTGGCGAAAAGCATATTGGAATGCTATTAACCTGTTTGTATTCTATTACCCATTCTAATCCAGATGAAAAAATCAGTGTGTATTGGGAAGATATAGATTTAAATCTACTTCAGCCAATCATGACGGGGTTTAATAAGGTTGATTTTATTAAAACAGATTTTCAGTTTCAAAAAGATCCCGTTAAACGAATTTCTAGTAAAGTAAATATATGGCATATGGCAGCCAAAAATAGTATTGGAGATAATATTTGTTTGTTAGATGCGGATACATTAGTTTTAAAAAGCATCTCTCA